>NZ_FUKJ01000408.1 GCF_900163745.1 Crenothrix polyspora | reverse complement strand
CTATAACAGATGTAAAAGTATTTGGCCATGCAGTGCGTAGCCATTGGGGTGTTGAAAACTCACTGCATTGGGTGCTTGATGTCATTTTCAGGGAAGATGATTCACGTATTCGCATGGGTTACGGCGCTGAAAGTTTCAACGTAATTCGTCAAATTAGCCTTAATCTGCTTAAAAAAGAGGTGTCTAAGTTGAGCATTAAAAGAAAACGTTTTATGGCTGGATTAGATGACCTTTTTAGAGAAAAAGTTTTGTTCAGTCTATAAAATTTATATGCGGTTGCCCTGTTCCAGAAGGCGTGCTGTGTATAGAATTAACCGGCACACATGCAGATTTGTTTTAGCTCAGCAGGATGGGCAACGCTTTCCTGCTTCTTCTAAATCAAAAAGGAAAACACCCCCATGCGCTTAAAAATCGCAACTCTGATACTACTGATAGGTTGCGGCCTGTTTTTCTGGTACAAAATAAATACGCCCCCTACCCTAGCTCAACAACGTGAGTATTTTGTAGCTGCCGAAAAGCTGTTGACCAAAGATAAGGAAAAGGATTTTCTACGTCTATCAAAAAAGTTGGTCGATTATCCCTTGTACCCTTATTTACAATATAAATGGCTGAAAAACAGGCTGTCGCAAACAGCAGCCATTACCGATTTTTTAACGACTTACAAAGACAGTTATTATGCGGAACTACTGCGCTCAAAATGGTTAAGCCGACTTGCCGAACAACAACGCTGGCCTGAATTCATCAAATACTATCAAGCCAGCGACGATAAAAGCCTAAGCTGCCAATTTTATTGGGCAAACTATCAGACCGGCAATCAGCAACTGGCATTAACCGAAGCGCAGCAACTGTGGGTATCGGCAGCACCGCAACCTGACACTTGTAATCCCTTATTCGCCGCTTTAACGACTTCATCAACGCTGCCCTCCGATGTTATCTGGCAACGTTTTAAATCAGCCTTACAGCAAAATAATATCAGCGAAGCTAATGCTACGCTGATCCTGCTGAACCAAGAAGATCAAGTCATTGCCAAACAATGGTTACAAGTTCATCAGACTCCTGACATCATTAAAAATAACGCTTTTTGGACAACAAAAACC
>NZ_FUKJ01000209.1 GCF_900163745.1 Crenothrix polyspora | reverse complement strand
GATCAGGATATGGATAGCTGTCCACAAGGACGGTAGAAGTAGCCTTAGCCGTAATAGCCAGTTTACCTTGGGTTGATGTCTTGTTAGTGTAATCATCTGGCGTAGCCATAACTGTTTCCTGTTTTTCCCGTGAAAAAAATTAGCCCACTGTGGTTCACAATCTGGCTTTATAGACAAAATGCCTTCAAATAAACTCCGTTAAACCAAAAATATCGCGCCCTTCACCGCCGTATTATGGATCCCTTCGGCCGCAACGCCCACCAACTGCACTAGCGTATCCACAGAGCCGCCATCTTGAAATACATAAGTATCATGCCCTGCCACAAACGCTACGGTATCGCCGGGTTTGGTGATATTGGCTTGCAGGTATTTGAGGACATCGGCGATTTTGTCAGCAGTAATGGCCAACGGTGCGGTGTATTTGTTGAGGTCATCAAAACTGATTAGGCCTTTGCTTATGTGGTGGCTGTGGATTGCCCCTACATCTTTGCCGTTAACGCTAGCGACATTTTTTGCAATGTGGTTGCTGTTTAAATCAAGGCGGTTAGCGTAGGCGGGATCTGATGCCAGGGAAAAACCTTTGATGACATCAAAACCAGTTGGCAAGCTATCACTCTGGGCAATTGTCACCGTTGTATTATCGCCCTTGATGTCATAAGTATCTTTTCCCGTACCGCCAATTAAATGGCCATACCCGCTAAGCTTGTCGTTACCGGCCTCACCATAAAGATACCGCTGTTGATCCCCATAATTTTTATTGATTAAGGTGTCATCACCGGCTCTGCCTTTTAATATTTCGGTGCTACCCGTCAACAACGTCGATTGCCCCACCAAGGTATTGTTAAGTGCGTTGCCTGTCCCCAAGATCGTTTTACCAGAGTCAGCACTTAAAACAAGATATTCCACATTAGCGGGCAGTGTGTAACTGATGGTACTGAAAGCAATATCCTTCTCAGTGGGGATGGTTGAGGTTTCTTTAACGCTGTCACCCTTGTCGTCAACAAAATAGCGGTCATTACCCACACCGCCAATCATCACGTCCTTACCCGTACCGCCGTTTAAAATATCGCCGCCTGCGCCGCCACTGAGCGTATCATTGCCGCCGCGCCCATAAAGAAGATCGCCGCCTGCGCCGCCCGTCATCACGTCATTTTTAGCGGTTCCAGGTACACCTTGCTGTCCTATCAATGTGTACAGGGTATCCTTATCAAAAGCGTTGGATTGGTCTACATGGGCATTTAGATAATAAGTGCCTGTGCGCGGCGCAACAAACGAAATGCTATCATCGGAAAACGCAACAGGCTTAACAATTTTGCCGGTAGCATCCAGCACAGACACGCCGCTTTCGGCTATAATCGCGCCGCTGTCTTTTATAAAAAGTACAACCGTGTACTGTTGTCCGGCATGTAAAGAAACTTTAAACCAGTCTGAATCTTGCCAAGAAGAAATATTTGAATCTCCCCCTCCATAATAATACCCCCCATTCACACTTGTTGGCGACCAAGTGCCACCTACTGAATATACATTATCCGAAGACAAAACCAGCTTCCCAGTTGTCAAACGGCTAGCCGAATAATCATCATTAACTGCAAAGCTGCCAAGTTTTAGTTCGTAGTAATCTATTGAACTAGAAAAGTATGATGCTTCTAAATAGAAAATACCTGAATATGGGGCGATAAAACTGTCGGTAGGCTGAATATCCGGAATGAGATGGCCGACAGCATTGCGTAAAGATAGACCTGGTAGGCCAGGAGGAGGCACATCCCCTTCATTTATTGAGTATCGGTTCGCAACGTAATAACCCGTACCCGCTATTAATTTAACAGGAATCCAGTCGTGATCGACTGGGTATTCTATGACACCGCTAAAGACCGCGCCAAGTTCTAAGGGTTTGATATGACTGGGATGACCAGGATAATCGTCATTGTACCGCACTGTATTTAGCGTATAGCGACCTGTTGCGCTGTCACTGGCATCCAGGTAAAAAACACCGGAACGTGCAGGTTTATACTCCAGGATGAAAGTGTAAGCATCGATCTCAGTGCCTTTATCAATCAGCACACCTTTGGCATCATATAATGCCAGTTGCGCTGTATTCAATTGACCGGCATTGGATGTCGAAGCCGTGCTATTAATCCTAAAATGATAGGTTGCACCGGCAAGCAGGGTAACCTTTAGCCAGTCATGATCGCCTTTCGTCTCAATATTGCCTTGTACAAGAGTTAAAATGCCATCGACATCGCCCATAGCAAATGTTCCGGCTGTTAAGCGGTTATTGCCATAATCATCGTCTCGTTGCGTCGCCGTTAGGGTATATGCTCCTCTGGATTTGTCTGGGCTTATGGTATGATCCACCACACTGGCTACATCTACATAATAATTACCCGAAGCTGATGCCGTAAATAAAACTTTTCCTGCTCCCTGTGCTGTTGACAAGGCTTTGCCATTTGTATCATAAAGATGAAGCAGCGGAAATTCTAAGCTCCCTTGTAGACTTTTAATTGACTGGGCGGAAAAAAGATACTGTTTACCCGCAGTTAATGGCACTTTAAACCAATCGTGATCGCCATTGGCTTCAATACTGCCGTTGGCCGATACCGATAACTTATCCGGTGAAATTAGCTGGCCTTGACTGGTGATATTACCGGCATAATCATCTTTATAAGTGACAATACCCAGTGTTTCAGGCATAACAGTGTATGCTGAATCGAAAATCACGCTCGAAACATCAAGATAATAAACACCTGAAGTCGAAATTGAAAAAGCAAAGTCATTGCCATTACTTACCGAATGCGGTATCAATTTACCGTCACTATCCCGCAAAGACATGAAAATTTCATAGCCAATAAGGATATATAAATTAAAATCAATATCAAAGAGGTATTGTTCTGCACTGTATAAACCATGAATGGCATAGCTTTTTCCAGCCGATAACTGAACAGGGATCCAGTCATGATCACTGGGATAATCGTTCCTCCAGGGTATTGTGGCGGTATCACCAATGATCGTAGGCTTGATTGTTGAAACAGTATCAGGATAATCATCACCCGCAGTAAGAGTCGAAGCAGCCATTGCTGCAATAGTTAATTTACCTTGGGTTAATGTCTTGTTCGTGTAATCATCTGGCGTAGCCATATCTGTTCTCCTATTACCTGAAAAAATACAACGACCTGGTGTTAACAAGCCAATTGTTCAAGTAAATAACAGATTATTGTCAATTGTTCTATTAAAAATTACCTTGACAATACAAATTTCAAGGTAAACCCAACAATGGCTAGCCATTTTTTTTAAATTTAACGACTTTATTTAAAGGATTGATATTGATTTCATCAATAACCGTATGCTGACGAAAAGCCAAGACAGTGCCGACCACCTCGGCCACATCTTCAGGTAACAAAAAATGACTGTCATCATCACCTGGCTCAAACGACAATTGTTCAAAAAACGGGGTTTTCACCATGCCAGGATTAATTAAGCACACACGGATATTGTTTTTGCTGCATTCTTCTCTTAACGCCTGGGTAAAACCACGCAAGGCAAATTTGCTCGCACAATAAATCGAGCCTTTGCGACTGCCTTTTAATGCGGCTTCAGAGCCGATGTAAATAAGATCGCCAAAGCCTTTGCGCTTGAGCGCAGGCAATAAAGCCTTGGTTAAAAAAACCTGGCTGGTGAAATTAACCGTCATCAGGTTTTCAATTTGCGGATAGGAAAACTCTTCCAGCGAGCCAAATTGGCCGACACCGGCATTAAAAATCACCGTATCCAGTGCAGGAAACTGCTTTTCTAACCCACGCATTGTTTCGGGTAAGGATTCGAGTTGGCCAAGATCAAGCTGAATGGGCGTGAAGTTGTCCATCGTTTGGGTAAACTTGCGGCAATCTCTGGACGTGCCGATCACCTGATGGCCTTGTTGCAAAAGCAATTTGGCGATAGCGCGGCCTATGCCAGAACTGGCCCCAGTAACCAGAACGGTACGTTTTACAGGGCGCATGGGAAAAATTTATCGTGTGGAATGTAATTGAGCAATTGCTCGGTGCAGAACTGCAACATGTCTTGTTCCAGCGTTTTTTCGTAGGACACCTGGTTTTGCTGCCTGGCCAAAGGCCCTGAAAACAGCTTTTCCTCTGGATACAGTTTATGTATTTTTTTGAAATATTTTTCCGGCAACCGAAACACACCCAGACTAACAGAATGGATGCGGTTAACATCTAGCACTGCAAACACCTGCTTGAATAATTCTCGGTATTGTTGTTGATAGTTCGATTGATACACAACCGGATCAAAACGCAAGCCTAACAACCAGCCGTGTTGCTGTAATCTCTCCATTGCATCAAGACGACGTTGCAAGCTGGGCGCTTTATGTTCAAGCTTTTGGGCAATATCATCAGGACTTAGGCTGAATGCGACGATGCAACGCGGCAAGGGCTGGCGGCTTAATAAGCTTCTGACCTGTGTGCTTTTGGTTCTTAGCTCTAACCAGGCATTCGGTATTTGCTCAAAAAACGGCAAAAACTGTTCCGCAAAGCCTGTTACCGGCTCCAGAGCCAAACTGTCGCAATCGTAGCCGGAGAAAAAATGTACGGCTTCAGTCGAATTGGCTTGGCATAGCTGGCGTATTTCTTGTTGAAAATCTTCATAATTGACGAATAACACATAATGCGCCGATTGAAACATGCCTTGTAAAAAACAGTATCGACAATCGTATAAGCAATTAAGCATGTGGGAGAAGTAATAATTTTTGCTTGCACCAATGCCATAAACTTCAGGGATAGGCAAGGCAAAATGCTTATATTTTTCGGCCAGAATTAACGCCGGTTGCTGTTTTTGTAAGCGAAAATTCTGTGCTTTGGGATTAAACACTTCGCTGTAGCGTCCACAGTGGATAATGCTGGCCTGCGGAAAACGGGCAATCACTTCCAGCACGCGCGGATGCTGTACGATGGCCTCTTCAATATAAAGGGTTTCAATCATAGGCTCTGATCACTGGTCTATTGCGTTGTTGCAAAACAGCATTTTATAGGAAAAGCCTTGTGATTGACGGCAAAAGCCCTATTTAGGTTAAAATGATTTAACACCTTACCGAGACATACTCACCATGCACACACAAAAAATAGGTTTTATCGGTGGCGGCAATATGGCTGCCAGCTTAATCAGTGGTTTGATCGCCAGTGGCCATCCTGCCGAACACATCTGGGTATCGGACATTAATCCGGATACGTTGGCAGCGTTGGCGGCCAATCTAAAGGTAAATACCACAACCGATAATAATGTGGTACTGACTGCCGTTGATGTTGCTGTGCTGGCCGTTAAGCCACAAATTCTAAAGTCCGTTGCTACGGCGGCGGCATCGTTAGTCCAGCAAAAAAATCTCCTGGTTGTTTCCATTGCCGCAGGGATTAGCCAAAAAAGCCTCAGTCACTGGTTAGGCGAGACTAGCGCCATTGTCCGCTGTATGCCCAATACCCCCGCCTTGGTACTGACTGGTGCAACGGCCTTACACGCCAACAACCAGGTTTCAGCAGAACAACGCGATTTAGCCGAAAGTATTTTGCGCTCGGTTGGCATTACGCTGTGGGTTGAGAACGAAAGTGAGCTGGATGCAGTCACCGCTGTTTCGGGCAGTGGGCCGGCGTATTATTTTTTACTGATGGAAGCGATGGAAAAAGTTGCTATAGACCTGGGCTTAACTGAAGCTACTGCACGATTGCTGGTACAGCAA
>NZ_FUKJ01000370.1 GCF_900163745.1 Crenothrix polyspora | reverse complement strand
AAGTGGTTAGCACTTTGGCGCTGATTATCGGCTTAATCGTAGTGCATACGCTAAAGCCCGGTGTCGGAATGAATATCGATGTCAGCACCCTGGACATCAGTGGTATCAACGACTATACCGAGAAAGCTAAAAGCCACAGTACGGTTGAATTTTTGCTTAATGTGATTCCTAATACCGTATTCGATGCCTTTGCCAAAGGCGAGATTTTGCAGGTGCTGTTGTTTTCGCTGCTGTTTGGCTTTTCGCTGGCCGCTATGAAAGAAACCGGCACGGAAGTGCTGACCTTTATCGGTAAAGTGTCGCATGTGTTGTTCGGCATCGTCGAAACCATCATGAAGCTTGCGCCTATCGGTGCTTTCGGCGCTATGTCGTTTACCATTGGTAAATATGGTATTGCCTCGCTGTTGCCACTGGCTAAATTAATGGGCAGTTTTTACCTGACCTGCTTGCTGTTTATTTTCTTGGTTCTGGGGCTGATCGCCAAATTAACCGGCTTTAGCATTGTCAGATTCATCATTTACATCAAAGAAGAGCTATTAATTGTCCTGGGCACCTCATCTTCAGAATCAGTATTGCCGCGCATTATGGTCAAGATGGAAAAATTGGGCTGCGCCAAATCAGTGGTAGGTTTGGTGATTCCTACCGGTTACTCCTTTAATCTTGATGGTACATCGATCTATTTGGCGATGGCAGCCATTTTTATCGCTCAGGCCACCAATACGCCGATAACACTGACGCAAGAATTGACCTTGCTGGGCGTACTGTTGTTAACCTCGAAAGGAGCGGCGGGCGTAACCGGCAGTGGTTTTATCACCTTGGCGGCAACACTGGCCAGCGTGCCGACTATTCCGGTAGCAGGATTGGCATTGATCCTCGGCATTGATCGATTTATGTCTGAAGCCCGTGCCTTGACTAACCTAATCGGCAATGGCGTTGCCACGGTAGTGGCAGCCAAATGGGAAAATGAGTTAGATGTACAACAGTTAAATTCAGCCTTGAACCCTGAGCCAATTAACGATAAGCTGAACCATACTTGACGTTAGTCTTGTTATAAGCAACTAATCGAACCGCACTGCCCCAAAGGTTGATTAGTCTATCGATAGGGGCACAAATCAAGGGCACTCGCATGATTGAAACTATCAATTGGTTTATGGTCGTCTTAAAAAAATATTCCGACTTTGAAGGCAGGGCACGAAGAAAAGAATATTGGAATTTTATGTTGGTTTACGCACTCACTATCATTCCTTTAGGTTTTATTGACATACTGACCGGCACTATGGTTTTAGAAATAGGCATAGGCTTTCTCAGCGGCATTTACATGCTATATACGCTTTGCCCTATGGTGGCGGTAACGACGAGACGGTTACACGACATCAATCGCAGTGGTTGGTGGCAG
>NZ_FUKJ01000252.1 GCF_900163745.1 Crenothrix polyspora | reverse complement strand
AGCGATGAAGTACTTTAATCTTTTAAAAACACTCTTATGGAGGCAGTATGCCTGGTAGATTTCAATTGTCCACCTTGTTGCATACCGGTAATGATGACAGGGCTTAAGTTGGCACGCGCGGCATAAATAGCGGCGGTATATCCGGCAGGGCCAGAACCCAAAATCAAAAGACGGCAGTGTTTAGGGGTGCTCATTCAAAATCTCCAAAAGGGGGGGGACTACTTTTTGAGTAGTCAGGTTGTGTAGATGCCCTTAATGCAATAAGGGCAAGGTTAGGTTGATTGCGAGTAACTAATCAGCCATCTAAAAGATAGGGTAAAGCATTTTTATCTATCCACGGAAACCAAAAGTAGGCGCTCTAGGCGGCACAAAAAACACGGAAAAGTGTGGTTGTTTTGTCGCAAATAGAATTTTTACTGAAAACTTTTTGTGTCTTTTGTGGACTTTTTAACATCTACTGAGCAGTTACGATTGCAATTAAGTTAAGAAAAAAGCACTCTCTTTTTCTGGAAATCGGTGTACCCGTTATGCAGTCATCTTGCCCTTCTTGTTTGAGAGCCAAGCACGAACCTTGCCATACCTATATGTTGTTGAATAACGGCAACGTTAATTTTTTAAACCCAAATAATGCCATACCTAAATTGCAGTTACCGCAATTTAGGTATGCAAAATTGGTAGGAATCTTGTTGGCAACTGTTATATTTTTGAAATTATCCTCGACTGGAGTACAAAGGCAATTGCACCAAAGTATAATCATCGATTTCTCATTTTGTTACCCAAGGCCACGGCAAAGATTCCAAGATGCAAATTCGACGCATGTTACTCATCTCTTTCTTTGTATTGCTGTCCACCGTTGCACTGTCTTTAACGGCATTGGCATTTTTCACTTCCAAAGCGATGCTGGAGGAAGAAATCGGCCGCAATTTAACCAGCAATGCCGCTATGTTGATGGAGCAAGTGGATATGCTGATGTTTGAACGCCTGCAAAACCTGCATTCCTGGAGTCATCTGGATATTATTCAGGAAGGCCGTATTAATGATGTCGACAAACGTTTATCGCAGTTTTTAACCGATGTTGCAGTTGGCTACAAAGGTATGTACCGCAAGTTGTTTTATGTGGATGAGCAGCAACGGGTAATCTCTACCAGCGCACCTGAATTAATGGGGCTTGTGCATTACGCTACCGCAAACTGGATTAAGGCAAAAGTGCCCAACGGGGAAGTGTTTATCGAAGATCTGCAATTTCCGCCGCCGCCCTACAGGGAAGCTAATCTAGTGATTCGCGCACCGGTACACAACAGTTATTCAACGGGCGATATAGGGCAGCTCTACGGTCTGTTTGATATGCAACAACTCTTTAGTTTACTGGATAAAGCCAGCAATTCCAGCTCAGGTGACCGTTACATTGTGTTGCTTGATGCTGAAGGGCGTGCCATCGCCACCTCGGCCAGTCTGCGCAAACAGAAGCTGTTATTAAAAACAACTTTTGCCGACTGGAAACCGGAGAATGGCAAAGCGCTGTTTGTTCATGAGATCGATCCTGCTATCACTGCAACACCGGTTTTAGTGGGTTATGCCCGTTCTAGCGGTTATCTGAATTATGTGCAGATGGGCTGGTCGATCCTCGTTTTTCAGAGTAAGGACAAAGCCTTTTTACCGATAAGTACACTGTCGGTGTTGGGCAGTGTTGTTATTGTGCTGACCTTGTTACTGGCCTTTTTTACCTCACACTGGATTTCTGGACGTATCGCCAAACCGTTGCTCCAATTAACCCAATGGGTGGAGCAAGTACGACATTTTGAAAAACAAACCTTGCCGCAGGTCAACGGCACTGTTGAAGTTATCGCCCTGGAAGCGGCCTTCGGCAAAATGCTAGAGGAATTGGAGCGCTCTCGTGAACAAGTCATTCAGGCATCAAAACTGGCAGTCATTGGTGAGATGGCGGCTATCATGGCGCATGAAGTGCGTACACCGCTGGGTATTTTATCGACCTCCGCGCAAATGCTGAAAAGAGAGCCCTCGCTAAGTCCGGCAGGCCAGGAAATGACGCAGTTTATTTTAGATGAAAGCGTCCGCTTGAGACGGCTGGTAACGACCCTGCTGGAATGTGCGCGGCCAAAAGAGCCGCACATGTTGTTACACAATGTTCATGATATAGTCAGGCACACGGTTGAGTTGCTGGCTGTGCAAGCCGCTGACAAACATCTGTGCATTGAACAGCAGTTATACGCGCAAAATCCAGTCATTGTTTGTGATAATGAATTATTGACCCAGGTTTTTTTAAACTTGCTGCATAATGCGATACAAATTGTACCCAATGGCGGCTTGGTGCGTATACGCTCGTCCTCTTCTGCGCAACAGTTCAGCATTGAAATTGCCGATAATGGTCCAGGTATTGCCGTGGAGGATTATCGGCATTTGTTCGATCCTTTTTTTACCAAACGTGAAGGTGGGGTAGGATTAGGATTAACCGTCACCAAACAAATTTTGCTCGCGCATCAGGGGAATATCTTTGTAAAACAAAGTGAATGGGGCGGTGCTTGTTTTACGTTAGATTTACCAATAACACAGGAATAACAAATGTTACAAAGCGCACATGTCTTGGTGGCTGATGATGAAAAGAATGGCCGCCGGATGCTGGAAATTCTTTTAAACCAGTTGGGTTTTCAGGTATCGACCGCTGCCGACGGTGCAGAGGCGCTGGAAATCATCCGCACTACTTCGATTGATTTATTGATTACCGATCTGAACATGCCAAAAATGGATGGTCTGGCATTATTATCGGCCTTACGCGGTGAGGGTAACGAATTGCCGGTGATTGTCGTGACGGCCTATGGCACGGTGGAAAGTGCCGTTGCCGCCATGAAACAGGGCGCATTCGATTTTATTGTGCGGCCTTTGGATGTTGAGCAGGTGGAAATGGTGGTTCACCATGCACTCGAAAGCTGTCGCTTAAAACAGGAGAATACTTTCCTGCGCGATCAACTGGATAAAAAAGGCTGGGGTGAGTTTATCGGTCAAAACAGCGCTATGCACAACGTGTATGATTTAATCAAACAGGTTGCGCCCAGTAAAGCCAGTGTGTTTATTTCCGGTGAAACCGGTACTGGCAAAGAATTAGTCGCCAGGGCGATTCATCGCCATTCTGGACGCAGTGGTTTGTTTGTGCCCATTAATTGCGCGGCTATTCCCGCCAGCATATTGGAGAGTGAATTATTTGGTTATGTGCGTGGTGCATTTACCGGCGCTGACAAAGACCGTATTGGCAAATTTGAATTTGCACACCAAGGTACTGTGTTTCTTGATGAAATTACTGAAATACCCTTGGAGATTCAGACTAAATTATTGCGGGTGCTCCAGGAAAACACGATTGAGCGTTTGGGCACTAATCGCAATTCCAAGATTGATATTCGGGTTATTGCCGCGACCAATCGAAACCCTAGGCTAGCGGTTGACCAGGGGCATTTACGCGAAGATGTCTATTACCGATTGAATGTCGTTAATATTAACCTGCCACCGTTACGCGACCGGCAGGACGATACTTTGTTACTGGCCAACAGTTTTATTGAAAAATACTGTAAACAGCTGGGTTATCCAAAATTGCAGTTATCTACTGCCGCCTGTGAGCTATTGACCGCTTACCCCTGGCCGGGCAATGTCAGGGAACTGGAAAACATCATCGAACGCGCGGTGGTCATCAGTCGTGGCAGCAAAATTGACGAGGAGCATCTGCCCCAAGAAATGGTCATGGTAGAATCACAACAGCTGCCGCTACAGAGGCAATATGATGATGGCGGTTTGCAGGACTGTGATAATTTGGAAAATTGTGTTGCTAGTTTGGAAATTAGAATGATTAACAATGCCTTACAAAATGCCGAAGGCAGTAAAGCGCAAGCGGCACGCAGCCTTAAAATCAGCGAACGTACACTGTGGTATAAGCTTAAAAAATACAAAATAGGCGTTACCTATGCTGAAGAGTAACGGCTTTGGGTACTAAAGCACGCGACTGTGCGTCGCGTGGCCACCCTGTCGCCCTTATCCGTAGGGCTTTAAAGGTGTTTGCCGCTGGCTTAATGGCTATCTTGGCCATAAGCAGCAACGCGGTTTTAGCACAAGACTCAGACAATGCTTATCAATTAGGCCATGGTTATAAGCTAGGCAACACCGGTATTCATTTAGGCGGCTATGCCAGTGTTCATGGCGCAGGTTTCGGCGATGCGCCCTGGTCTTTGGAACTCAGCGATTTGAGTTTGTTTGTTACCTGGGACACCGGCTCAAAGCTGCGTTTTTTCTCGGAAATAGAAATTGAAGACGGGTTACATGTTGGCCAGCACACAGGCTTGACTACCCGCGATGGATACTTCAAGCTGGAAAGGCTGTATCTGGATTATCTGGTCAATGACCGGGTTACGGTTCGTATTGGTAAAATGTTAACCCCTGTTGGCCAATGGAATCTGCTTCATGTTGATCCTTTGTTATGGACGACTACCCGCCCTGTCGCTACCGAAAATCTATTTTCAGAGCATGTCTCCGGCGTTATGGTACACGGAACCATTCCGTTTGGTGACCAGTCCGTGGACTATTCGGTATACGGTGATTACAGTTCTACGCTCGATGCCAGACCCATTACAGGGGTCTCCAATTTCGATAATGCGCTGGGCGCACGCTTACGCTATAACATTAGCGACGACTTGCAAATCGGCCTGTCATATAGCGATTTTACCTTACAGGGCAGAACCAATAGCCGTAGTCATTTACTGGGACTGGATGGTGCCTGGACTTATCAACGCTTTGCCTTCAACAGCGAAATTGTCTACCGCTATAATGATGTAGAGATTAATCAACATGTCTGGCAGGGCTATATCCAGGGAGTCAGTGCTCTAAAGGGACATGTTTATGGCGTGGCGCGTTACGAATTTTTTGATCAGGTTAATGGACAACTCGGTCAAGTGGGGGTATTGGGTTTAGCCTACCATCCAAGGCCGCCATTGATCTGGAAGCTGGAATATCGGCTAGGAACAAATAATCGGTACTTGGCACCTGATGGGGTGTTTGCTTCATTTGCTGTGTTGTTTTAACTATGCACAGTCTGCGCATCCTCTTCAATATTTGGGCTACCCACTTAAGACGGGACACAGTGCAAAGATTAACCGTTCGCCCTGAGCTTGTCGAAGGGTGGGCGGTTAATCCGATCATGGTTCGACAAGCTCACCATTTATGCCCTATAGGGTACGAACGGCTTAACCTGAAGCTGTCCCGCCTTAAGTGGGTAGCCAATATTTGTTTAATGGTTTTGGCACTGCCGGCGTTTGCCGACCATGAAGCGATAGCTATTGTTACGATGCCCTCCAGTCCTCTGCAAAGTGTGTCAATTGAAACCTTAAAGCGGGTGTATTTGCGCAAAATCCTCGTGGATGATAAAGGCAAGCGCTGGATACCGTTAAATTTGCCGGCATTTGATGACTTGCGTCAGGGTTTTTCTTTAGCCTTATTTAAAAAACGACCGGAAGATCAGGAAGATTACTGGAATCAACAATACTTTAGTGGTATCAATCCGCCGGATGTATTGGCATCCGAAGAAGCGGTATTGCGTTTTGTGGCCATGACACCAGGCGCTATTGGCTATGTACGGCAACGTTCTGTTGATAAGAGAGTCAGAGTCTTAAAAACCATATCCATTCCTGGGAAACATTGATTTGCAGTAACTACTCAGATGTCCAAAAGATACAGAGCATAACGTTTTTTAGTGGATGTTTTGCCGCAAAAAGTATTATCAAAAACTTTTTGTGTCTTTTGTGCTTTCCGTGGACTTTTTTTAGCATCTACTGATCTAACTGGATTAAAGTGGGTAAACGTAGAGCTGTGTTTTTGTGTGTAATAAACGCAGGTCAGTTAACAAACGTCGTTCGTGAGACGATGGTAATATTTTAAAGCATCACAAAGGATTTATTTATGAGTACGAAAAAGAGTATGAAAGGCAGGATGTACAACGTTGCTGCCCTAAGTATTCTGTTGTTGACAGCGTTAATTATGCCGACCACTGTGGCGGCGTTCCGGCTTATTCAAGATGATGTTAATGCGGTGACGACCAATGTGGGTACGGCAAAAGTAACGGGTTGTGGCGCTTGTCACGTTGCTGCGGGGGGAGGGGGGCCGAGAAGGGATGGCATTGATAGCGCCTATGCAGCAGGTATTAATAGGCTTGCGACATTGCTGAGACCGAAGAAGCCACCGATACTACCCGTTACTTGTGATCTGCCGCTAAAGTCGGTTAACGGTGTTTGTGCTTTAACCTCGGTGTCGTGTAATGAGGCCGCTAAAGAACATGAGTCTGAGCATAAAGATGATGTGGATGACGAAAATGATGATGGCGAAAATGAGGATGACAAAAATGAGGATGACAAAAATGATGACGATAAGGGCAAAGCCGCTACCGGGCTGGTCATATCCAATCCTGGTAATCGAAGCATTCGTGCGGAACAGGTACTTCGTTTAGGTGTTGCTGCTTCCGGCGATAAGCGCAAAATTACAGTCGGGGCTAATTTGCCAAAGGGTGCGGGTTTTAAAGCCAGCTACAATAAAACGCTACAGGCGCAACAAGGGTTAATAAACTGGAAAGTGCCTGTGAGTTTGTCGGGTAAAGTTGTAAAGATTAAGTTTTGCGCCAAAGTACATAATGGTAAGGGGTATAAAAAACAGGATTCACTGTTTGTTTGGCGAGACGTTGTAGTCAAGGTTTTACCAAAACTTAAGTAGGTCGATGCAACGGTGCAATAGGCGAAGGTCTATTGCACCGCATTAAATGAGTAGCCGATTAATCGGTTTTTCCTACTCCTGAGAGGCGCTCAAGGTCTCGATATATTTCATTATCGTTCCGCTTTCCGATAAGGTGATTTCCAACAAAGAATATACCGGAAAAATAATATAAACATTTCCAGTAGATGCAT
>NZ_FUKJ01000204.1 GCF_900163745.1 Crenothrix polyspora | reverse complement strand
ATCTAAAGCAATGCTGGCGCGTGGGCTAGCGCCATATTGCAACCACCCGGCCAGATCATCGCCATAAGCACCTGGATTGCGCGTGGCCAATATAATTTGTAATAAATAATCTTCCAAGTTATCAGAAAGATAAATATCCAACACTTCTTTACGCGCTTCAAACAAGGTTTCCTGGCTAAGCGGTACAAATTGGTCACTTTTTTTCGTGGTTTCGTAACGTGCTTCAGTTCTTGCCAGATGCAAAATACTTTTTTCGTGTTCGGGCTTGGGGTAATCCACTTTTATGTGCAGCAAAAAACGATCCAGCTGTGCTTCCGGTAACGGATAGGTTCCTTCCTGCTCAATCGGGTTTTGCGTTGCCATGACCATAAATAATCTTGGTAATGGATAGGTTGCCTGACCCACGGTGATCTGGCGCTCCGCCATAGCTTCTAACAAGGCCGATTGCACTTTAGCCGGTGAGCGGTTGACTTCGTCGGCTAAAATCAGGTTATGAAACAATGGGCCTTTTTGAAATTCAAATGTGCCTTGTTGTGGCCGATAAATTTCGGTACCGGTTAAATCGGCGGGTAATAGATCTGGGGTAAATTGAACCCGATGAAAATCAGCCTCGATACCTTTGCTCAATACATTAATAGCCCTGGTTTTAGCAAGGCCCGGAGCACCTTCGACCAGAATATGCCCATCGGCCAACAAGCCGATCAACATTCTCTCAACGAGCACTTCTTGACCAATAATTTCCTCATTAATATAGTTTTTAAGCCGTAGTAATGCGGTTTGTGTAGTATTTTGATAGCTGTTTTTTTCTGCCATGACCCAGATTTTATTCGTTATTGAAACCAGTAAGGTTTGATAAATTAAGCAGTTTTTTGTTCGTCAATTTAAACATTGACCGTGTTGAGCAGCGACTTCTAGCATCATGCAATTTACCTTCCGGGCACAAATGCTATCTGTTAGAGAGATTCCCTTGGTTTTACACAGCGTAAGGCGTAAAAACAAAAAACACCGTAGCCTGTTATCCTGAATGATGTATTGATATACAATAATGCAAACTCAACTGACTTCAACCGCCCAATGGGTAAATTGTAGGCTATTAAAGTAGCTTTGAACATATAAGCAAAGAATAGCGCATCAGCAGATTTTTTCTTTGTTTATAATGGCGACCAGTTTAACTTTATTTTTATTATATTAGCACTGTTCGCCAATGTATTTTTACAAGTTTTGTTTTACACACTTGGATTAATGCGAAATCTATCGCTGGCGTGTGGCCTGTTCGGCACATTATTTAATAATTTTACAACCCCTATCGGGAAATATAGTCACTGTACGACCTAAATAACGCGAAACGACCAAGCCATCAAGATGTTGAAAATCTGGTAACGACCCGCAGATGGATATAAATTTAACGATTAAGCACTGATAAAAAACCGTCTAATCCAGTGTCATCCACGCTCTATTGACAACATCAGCATCTGCTGAGCAGTTACAAAATTTGTTTATCAGCTAAACTGTAATTATTGATAAATTGTTTTGTAACGCCTAATTGATACTTAACTAAGCTGGCAATGCCTGTAATGAACAGTCCTTGCCTTATATTGTAAAGTACCTTAACTTCGTTTTTATTGACTAACTGAGGGAAGAAATGAAATTTGCATTACTCATCCTGGGAAGCCTCTTTTCCGCTTATGCTTCTGCCGGTGTTTATAAATGTACCGATACGAGTGGTAAAACAGCCTACCGTGAAAACCCTTGTGCGGCAGGTATCAGTAATATGAAGCTGAATGTTAAAACAGGTAATGCTATCAACCTGGATGATATTAAACATCAGCAGGCCTCACAACAGCAACAGCAACAAGCACTGATCGAACAACAACAACTTGAACAACAGCAACTTTTACAAAAACAAACCAAACTAAAGCAAGATGCTGTTGATGAAAGTGCAAAAAGTCAGTTTCTCATCAAAAATAATCCGCAGAAATTCTCTCCTTTTGCTATTCCACCCTACAAACCCGATCAATTACCGGCACTGGTCAAAGTACACCAGGACAGACTGGCCGATATCGAACGCATGAGAAGACAATCAGCTGAAAAAGCATTAGCATCGGGTCAGTGCGCTCGTGTTGAAGCCGTTGAATTAAACATCAAAAGCACCAAGAACGCATTAGTATTTTTGGTAGATTGCAGTACCGCCAAACGTTTTTACATCACCGAACAAGAACTGGCACAGTAAGCAACTCATGAAGGCAAGCAAAACCATACTCATTACAGGCTGTTCCACCGGCATAGGTTACCAGACCGCTGTTGCATTAAAAGCAAGAGGACATCAGGTTATTGCCACGGCCAGAAAACCGGAAGATGTGACTCGTTTAAAGCAAGACGGTTTTGCAGCATTACAGCTTGATTTGGCAGATAGCATCAGCATTAAACAAGCCGTTGATGACGCTATTGCGCTTACGGGAAGTAAAATCGATGCCTTATTCAATAACGGTGCTTTTGGCCAGCCTGGCGCTGTTGAAGATTTAACGCGCGATGTATTACGTTATCAATTTGAAACCAACCTGTTTGGCACGCATGAGCTGACTAATCTCATCATCCCTCTCATGCGCAAACAAGGACATGGCCGTATTATTTACAACAGCTCTGTTTTAGGATTGGTTGCCATGCCCTATCGTGGCGCATACAATGCCAGTAAATACGCCCTGGAAGGCTTGGTGGACACTTTAAGACTCGAACTGCACGGCACCAATATCCAGCTTTCGCTTATCGAGCCTGGCCCAATTCTCAGTGATTTTAGAAAAAATGCTTTTCAGCTGTATAAAAAAAATATCGACCCAAACCATAGCTTTCACCAAGAAACTTATAAAGCGATGGAAACACGATTGCAAACCGAAGGCCCTGCTGTGCCTTTCACCTTACCGGCTTGTGCAGTCGCCGATAAAGTGATACACGCGCTGGAAGCCCAGCGCCCCAAAATACGCTATTACGTGACTTTTCCAACCCACTTGTTTGCTTTTTTAAAGCGTATTTTGCCCGCATCCTGGCTGGACTATTTACTCAGAAAAGTTTGATTAAAGAGAACGCGCCAACCGGTGTAACGCCTCAGCGCCATGATTAAAAATAGGCCAGCCATCACCCGATAACACTGTTTTAATGCCTGAAAAATCGGCAATACGTTTTACCGATTTAATGGCCTTAGTGCGATCAAGCAGCTTAGCCGACGGTAATAAACATAATTCACCACCAACATGGCAACGAATCAAATCACCGGTTATCAACGTACTGCCTTCCAAAATCAAAGCGAGTTCTCCGAGTGTTTTGGAACCTTCAAGTTGATAAGCAACCAACCCAGGAACAATTGTTTCACCATCGTAAAGCCAGCGCTGGCAAGCTAATGGGAAACAAGCTTCCTCACTTGCCGGCCCACAGACTAATGCACCGGTCTGACTGGCGATGTGCTCGGCATCACGTACATGGTCGCTGTTGGTAATAACGATGATATTAACGCCGCCTAAGCTTTGCAGATGATAATGATCATGCTCTGACATGGGTAAAGGGTCAATCAGCACATTGCCGCCTTCGCGCACCCAAAGCACACTGTGAAAATCAATGTTTCGCTCTTCATTAAATTCTGACCAGCCGAACAAATCATGCCTATGCAATTGTTTCATCAAACCGATCCTCAGTGACATTGTTTTTACGTGCTTCATTACGCTGTTTGGCATTACCGATAAAAACTAGACGTGTTTTATCATCTACTTGCGACCACGCTTTTATCTCGTCTAATGACCGAAAACACCCTACACAAATGTCGCTATTATCTAGGCAACATAGTCCAACACAGGGTGAAGCTACCGGAACAGGCTCTATCATAATGGTGTTATCCCTACTAATTAACCTTAAGAAAGGTGTCGAAAAATATTATTTCGGACAGCCTTCCAATTTATAAATCGCATAGCCTTGGCTATCGATTTGTTTTCTCAATTCAGCTGGCGCTTCCGCACTGTGACAAAACAGGCAGTTTTCTTGCGTCACTACAGCATCCTGTATACCCAAAGTTTCTAGCCATGCCTTGGCGTAATTCAATGCTTCGGTCGAATCTTTCTCATCCAGCACAACATCAAAGTGCATAATTCTACCCTGTGCCGTCTTTGCGTAAGTGTCAAACACGTGTGAAACAGACATAATATTCCCTCTGGTTATAACCATCTTTACACAGACCAATAGATTTACAGCTACAAAACGCTATCTTTTTTGCTTACAATGAGACAACTGACCAGATTGTAGGCGAAAAAGGCCAATTACTAAAGCGCATTTGTTTCATACGATTATCTACCACCTGCTTGAAGAGGAGATCTATGAGCCCATGCAATATATCCTGTGATCTTCATGATTACATTGAAATCGCTTGTCTATACGGCTATCAGGTAAAACTGACGTTAAAAAACCAGCAAAGCATCGAGGGCAAGGCAGTAGACATTATCACTGCTGACAAGCGGGAATATTTACTCATTGATAATGGCGAGCATCAGCGTATAGAACTAACTGAGCTTGCTAAAATGCAGGTGCTAACACCCAACGCCCAGTTTACTGAGATGATTTTCTAGCTGTCTTGAAAATTTTTCTGGCAGCGCTAACAGAACATAGTGCCGTTTTTTCAAATTTCGATTAACCAATAGGCCAGTTACAATAGGTTATTTATTAATGATACCACTTACATCGCAATGAACAATTCCATTATCTACGCACTCGATTTTGACGGCGTTATCTGCGATAGCGCAGTAGAAACAGCTATTACCGGCTGGAAAGCCGCTTGCACATTATGGCATGACATGCCCACAGCTGTGCCTCAAGTGATGATTGACCAGTTCCGGTTAATCAGACCGATTATAGAAACAGGCTACGAAGCCATATTAGCTATGCGCTTGCTTTATCTTGGGGAAACTGTCGAAGCCATTTACAGCGACTATGGCGACAAAATCCAAAGCTTGTTACAAGATGCGCAAATTACCGTTGACGATCTAAAAAAACTGTTTGGTGAAACTAGAGACGTTTGGATTGCGGATGATTTAATTGACTGGGTTAACATGAACCCCTTATTTGACGGTGTAACAGCAAAGTTGCAACAACTTGGCCGACAGCACATCTGGTATGTTATCACGACCAAACAGGAACGTTTTGTTAAACAAATACTGAAAGCCAATGCTATTGAGCTAACGGACGAGCGAATATTCGGCTTAGATCGCAATATGAGCAAAGTAGATGTATTAAAAGAATTGCTAAAACAACATCCTAATACAACCGTTTACTTCGCTGAAGATCGCTTACCCACGTTAATAAATGTTTTAAAACACGATGAACTTGCCAGTGTTAAACTTATCTTTGCACTGTGGGGTTATAACACCGCCGAAGATAAAACATTAGCCGTTCAGCAAGCCTTCACTTTACAACAGCTACACAATTTTCTTGAGTTATAGCTCTCGTCAATAATCATCACTCATTTAGTGGAGAAACAAATGTCACTGACCATGTACCAAGCCTCTATCCCTGTTTTTGTACGTATGCTAGGAAATTTATCGAACATACTTAATAAAGCTATCGCTCATGCCGAAGCAACACAAATCGACCAAGCGATTTTAATCAACACACGTTTAGCAGCGGATATGTATCCGCTTAGCCGACAAGTACAAATTGCCACCGACATGGTGAAAGGCTGCGCAGCTCGGCTTGCAGGTATAGACGTACCCAGTTATGAAGATAACGAAAGCACGTTTACCGAGTTGCAAGCGCGTATCGCCAAAACCGTAGTTTTTTTGCAAAGTATCAGCAAAGAGCAAATTAACGGTAGTGAAAAACGCGAAATTACCCTAAAAATACGCGGCAATGAAATGGTATTTTTAGGTCAATCCTACTTGTTCAACTTTGTGATTCCCAACTTTTATTTTCATATCACCACAACTTACGCCATTTTGCGACACAACGGTGTAGAGCTAGGAAAAATGGACTACATGGGTGAACCCCAAACACTGGACATTAAAATCTTGTAAACACTAAAGCCACAAAATCAATAGATTAAGCGCCACTTATTGGCATACCTTACTCGAAAAGCTTAGTTCAGGCACAACGCGCAAAAAAAAACCCAAGCCATTCGACTTGGGTTTTGATTTAAGAGCTTGGCAATTCCCTACTTTCGCATGGCAAACTGCCACACTATC
>NZ_FUKJ01000133.1 GCF_900163745.1 Crenothrix polyspora | reverse complement strand
TTGAACAATTGAGCCTGTGGCGCTGACCTGCTACCTATTGGTAGCCATTAAATTGGGGCCGCGTTAGCGACCCCCTTACCGCTTCGAGCGGTTCACAACATAAAGCCCCCGGCTTTGCCGGGGGATATTTACTAGCAATATCGACCACTTACCAATTGCCCACCAAGAAAGCCAAAAAATCGATTAAAACAATTGCAACGCCAACATAATGGCATCTTCGCGGCCATTTTCAGCCGGATAATAGTCTTTTCTGATACCAATTTCGTTAAATCCCAGACTCTCATAAAGACCAATAGCACCCACATTCGATGGCCGAACTTCCAGAAACACCGTCTCCACTTTGCCTCTGACAGAGTCAATGGCATGTTCCATCATTTTTCGGCCTATGCCCTGTTTTTGCTCACCGGGATCGACTGAAATATTCAAAATATGCGCCTCACCCACTGCCACAGAAGCCAAACAATAGCCCAGCACTTTGCCTTGCTCTTCGCACACCCAACAGTCATAACCGACCTTAAAACAGTCAGTAAAAATATCTTCCTGCCAGGGGAATGGATAATTTTTTGTTTCAATAGCCATAACATAAGGCAAATCGCTATGCAACATAGTACGCATACGCATCAAATCGTTTCTGCTCACCGAATCGGGAAATATTTCCGCATAAAATTCTCTATCAGCATCGTAAATTACAAAATTCTTAATCTTGTCCAACAGCCCTCGCATAATTAACCTTTTTATGTCTTATATGTTTGCATTGCCAATTGTAAATCCAGCCAAGCTTTGCGCTTTTCTGACGGAGAGCGTAACAAGTACGCAGGGTGATAGACTACAATAACTGGCGTATTATTTAAAGTATGGACTTTACCGCGCAATCGGCTTAATGGCGCGTCTGTTTGTAATAAAGTTTGCGCGGCGATACACCCTACTGCCAGAATTATTTTGGGTTTGATCAAGGCAGATTGGCGCTGCAAGTACTCGTTACAGCTTTGGGCTTCATCAGGCTTGGGATCGCGGTTATTGGACGGTCTGCATTTTAGGATATTGGTAATAAAAACATCTTCCCGACTTAAACCGATGGCTCGCAGCATTTCCGTCAGTAATAGACCAGCATTGCCAACAAACGGTAAGCCTTGCTGATCTTCGTGCTGTCCTGGCGCTTCACCAATAATCATCCAATCAGCATTTTTGTTGCCGGAACCGAAAACTGTCTGGGTACGTGTTTCACACAGACCACAGCGGGTACAGACGGCAACTTCTGCTTGTAGCTTTTCCCAGTTATCGTTCGATGCTGGTTCGTGCGGCTCAATCAATGCCTCGGACTTATGGGCATGATCTTCCTCTCTCTGAGGAGGGGGCAATATAAATAAGCTTTCTTCCTTATTTTTATTTCTCCTCACCCAACCCTCTGGAGAGGGCTTTTGGCTGTTTAAATCTACAGCACTGGACGCAACTTTCGGTATCCACACATCAATACCCAGTGCTTGGAGATAATGTAGTCGTGTCAAGTTATCCAAAACGAATGATTAGCCTTATCAGTATATTTATAAGCATGGTTTAAGTAACATACAGCCTCTTTTGGCATGATAAACATGCTGACAAATAGAGTGCCTGTATCTAATTATCGGGCATAGTGTAAATCAATTTACCCATTCTAAATATGTCTATCTCACTCAATACAACCGATACCGATGCGCTATACCGAAAAATCGCCTGGCGTTTAATGCCGTTTTTATTTTTTGGTTATGTGGCGGCTTATATTGATCGGATGAACGTCAGCTTTGCCAAATTGCAGATGGCTGGCGATTTGGGCTTTAGCGATACCGTCTACGGCCTTGGTGCGGGTATTTTCTTTGTTGGCTATTTTTTCTTTGAAGTGCCCAGCAATATCATGCTGCATAAGATGGGTGCGCGAATTTGGCTGACACGCATTATGCTGATGTGGGGTGTGATCTCCAGCGCGATGATGTTTGTTGATAGCCCGTTAAGTTTTTATGGTCTGCGTTTGTTGTTGGGCATGGGCGAAGCGGGATTTTTTCCGGGTATTGTTTTGTATTTGACCTACTGGTTTCCCAATCGTTATCGCGCCAAATGCACTGCTGTGTTTATTTTTGGCATTGCTTTTTCGGGGATTATCAGCGGGCCGATTTCCGGCTGGCTCATGGAAAGCCTGCAAGGTGTGCAGAATTTACAGGGCTGGCAATGGCTGTTTTTGCTTGAAGGCTTACTGGCAGTCATTTTGGGTTGCTTTGCACCATTTATCTTACATGACAAACCTGAAAATGCGCCGTGGTTAACGACTGCGGAAAAACACTTAGTCCGCGAACATTTAGCCGCCGAGCAGCAACTAGCAGTTACTCAGCACACGTCGTTTAAAGAAACGCTGGCCAATGCCAATATCTGGTTACTCGCGGGTATTTATTTTTTGTTGGTTGCCGGTTTGTACAGTATTTCGTTCTGGTTGCCGCAAATTATTCATGACTTTGGCCAATCCAGCTTGGTTATCACCGGCTTGCTCAGTTCTATTCCGTATATCTGCGCCAGTATCGGCATGGCATTTATTGCCTATTATTCGGATAAACACAATGAGCGTTACCAGATTATGCAGGTGTGTATGTTGGTTGGCTCCATTGGCTTGTTTGCCAGCGCTTGGTTTCAGTCACCAATTGGCCTGTCATTGCTGAGCCTATCGGTTGCGTGTACTGGCATCATGGCGTGTTTCACCATTTTTTGGACAATTCCTACCAAGATACTTTCCAATGCCAATACGACCGCCGCTGCCGGTATCGCCATGATTAATTCAGTAGGCGGTTTGGGTGGTTATATCGGCCCGTTTTTTCTGGGCTGGGTTAAAGATACCACACACAATTTGAGTGCTGGGCTTTATGTGCTGGCGATGGGGTTGTTGCTGGCTATGGGATTATTAATGCTATTGCGGGGGCGCGTTAAGATTTAATCCCTAGCCATCATACCAACACCCGACAGCCACACTCCAAGCCAATAACAACAGGAGACACTTGCCGCGTGGTTCGGTCTTTACGTACATGGAGAACCAACAGTGTCAACGGATCGAAGACGATGACATCCTTAACGCCTTGAGACAGATAGAAAGGCGGTCCAATTTCCAAGTCCTTGGCCTCATAGCCTTTGCTGACGACTTCAATTACCGCCTCGGGAATCATGGTTAATGCTGAATCTTGTTCTTCTTCACTCGGTTCTCTGCAAAAGATGGAGATGTCAGGTCGTTTTAGGCCAGTAGGAAACTGGATATAGATATCGACCGCATGAACACATTCACAGTCTGGTAGGGCATCATCGGTTTTAGTTATGCCTTGAACAATGCGTTCTATATGTTTTTGATGACGATAAACAGGCTGGGCTTCCCAAATGGGAAGACCGTTGACGATTTCAAGGCGAATTCCAAGCTCACTGGCCTGAAGCAGGATGGGTGATAGGCTCATGGCTTACTATCCCTCTTAGGGCATTTATTAATTTATGCTGGTCATGATAACACTTCACCTAATTATTGATTAGGTGATTTAGCCTTTCTACTCTTATACAAAACAACCCTGTCAAATTCCCCTTTGCTCCGCTTGTATTAAAAAAACTTTCCCTGCCCAGAAATCAGGATTACGGCCATGCGTCGCCGCGTGTTAAGGCCATAATGTCATCGGTACCCATTGCCAGCTTGGCGGTTTGGTGGGCAGACCGAAACCGGCTGGTTTTTTTTGTGGTGCCTCGGCTTTGTTGAGATACCAGCACCCGTTTTCATCTAGCAAAAATTCAATCTCGGTTTCAGCGGACAAAATACCCATACTTTCCCTAACGTTTTGCGGAATAGTGACTTGACCTTTACTGATTACACGCATGGTGATTGCCTATTGAGTGGTAATACATAAGAAAAGCCAAGTAAATAGGGTGTTTTAGCAGGGCATCAGCAGGGAAGCTTATTTCGAGCTTGTATTTTATGCTCAAATATACCAAAATATGGTACATATTGGTACTTTGGAGGCGATCATGGCAAAAAACACAAGTATTACTTTAGGCGATCATTTCGATTCTTTTATCTCTCAGCAGCTAGAATTTGGCCGATATGGCTCTGCGAGTGAAGTTGTTAGGGCGGGATTAAGATTACTGGAAGATTCCGAAAGTAAGCTTCAAGTGCTTCGCCAAATGTTAATTCAGGGCGAAGAAATTGGCATTGCCAACTACAATTATCAAGATTTTTTGGCCGAACTAGACGACCTGACAAGTAAATGAAGGTATTTGAACTCAGTCATGCGGCAAAAAATGATTTACGCTTGATTGCCATTTTTACAGAAAAGCGATGGGGTAAAATTCAACGTAATCTATATATTAAGCAACTAGACGACACCTTCCATTTACTGGGAGAAACTCCAGGGCTCGGTGTTGAGTGCAACCACATTCGGAATGGATACCGAAAATTTCCGCAAGGTAGCCATATCATTTTTTACAAGCAAGGCATCGAGAGCAAAATCTTAATAGTCCGCATTCTCCACAAAAGTATAGATTACAACTCTAATTGATTTCATTTTTTTCCATGCCCAACGAGAAAGCCGACCAAACCTGATGCAATCGCACTGACGATTGCAGCCGCCCATTTTTTGTCGTCCGCCGCGCCGATGGCAAAGGTGTAAACACAACCCACGAATATGGTGCCAACGATCACCAGCGAAAAGCAAAATAACGTATAAGTCATCTTTCGCTTTAACGCCGCGTCAGCCGTTTCTTTTAACCGCCTGGATTCGGCATCTTCTGGCGTTTCGTTACTGACTGACAATTCGTATTTGTGGTCTTTGCCGATTTGCCCCAGATTGATTTGTGGCTCAGAGGCCATTAAATTCCCACGATTTCTGTGAGCAAGTGTTTATCTTCATCAAGGATGCCAAAGCGTCTTTTCTCTGTCTTGGCTTCGGCCACTACATCGTATAAGGCAATGGCTTTGCGTAATATCTCGGTTTTGGTTGTACACCCAGAAGCGGCCAGTTGCTCTAACCGTGCGTTCAGTTCAGGCGATACGGCCAAGCTAAGCCGAATCACATTTTTATCTGTTGCCATAGAAATCTCCAATGCGTTATTTATGCGTAAATATTACGCTTTTTTGTAGCGTAGTGCTGGAAAATTTCACACGGAACGAGTACAAAATAGCCTGAGCAAGTTCATAATACCAAGCCAAAGCTTGGGATCGAGAACAAATCCTTGGAGTTTGGTAATTATGGCAGATTACCTAGGCGGCCTTAAGTTCTGTTTTTCCAAGCGGCAGGGTCTCTACTGCTATGGAATACTGCCAGGACAATAATCCGATGCGTTTCTACGCGAAAATAAACGCTGTACGGAAAGCGATTAGCAACGATACGCCGTATATCTTTGTGAATAATTTTGTATAAGTGAGGATGTTCAGAGGCAAGTGATACACAACGCTCTATCTCTGCCATGAACTCATTAGCAAGCCCTTCTCGCTTATCTTCATACCATACACTAGCTTCGACAAATTCTGCAGTGGCCGCATGATAAAAAGTAACGGGCAAGCTCATTGTCTAATTTTAGCAATAGCGGCAATTTTTACTTCGTTCCAGGGAATTACATCATTTGGATGGTCAAGGTAGTCTGTGAGGCGGCGATCCAGTTCGGTTTTTTGTGTTTCCGTTGTTGATGGTGCGGCACCACGGCTAGCAATGTTGCTCCAGATAGCTTCAACCAATTCAATTTGCTCGTCAATGTTGAGTACGTTAGCCTGTTGTAAAAGATGGGTATTCATAATGTAAGCCTCATTCAAGTTTGGTGTCAATTTTAGCGCATTTCACATTTACCAGTAGTTGGTTTTTGATGTTGAAACGACTTATTTTGTCCAGCCCGATGAGTTTCTGTTGTCGAAAGCCTGTTTTGCTTATGCTTACCAGCAATTAATCGCCACCCCGTTTGCGTCTGTCACTGTCAGTGGTGCTTTTATCCCCATATTATCTATCGTCAAAGTGCCGCAAGCATCGGTGGCAACAGGCGTTGCTGTTAAGGTATAGGTCGCGTTGGTAACCGCAGAAATGGTTAAATTATAGGTTGCAGTGCCGCCCGAAATAGGCACATCAGATGAAAATAATGCCAACTGTGGACTACCGGTATCAGTAGGCGCACCATCTGTTCCCGCAGCTTGGAGATAGCTGTTGTTATGCTGCATTTTCCAAACCTCCATGGCATTTGCAAACGCTACCAAGGCCGCTTGGGCCTCTGCACGCTTGCTTTTGGCAATATGTTCAGAATAGCTGGGATAGGTAATAGCGGCCAGAATACCGACAATCCCTAATGCCATCAGTAACTCAATTATCGTAAAACCGCGTAATTTTGTTTTCATAAAAAATATCTAATGTGTTCAAATATTAAGGACAAGGGATTTTTAGGCTAATATCATCGTAGCACGCAACACTCACCCGTCCTGACGGCTGAATCGTCAAAATACGCCCTTCAAGCCCACCAGCAATAGTAAACTCCATGGTAATGGGACTAAACTGATCCTTAAGCCTGCCATCAGGGAGGTAGATCGGTGTCTCATCGTCAAGACCCACCGAAGTTACGGTTAGCGTAACACCACTGGCGGTTTCATAACCTTGTACAAGTATACCTGTGCCTGGCGTTGGTTTGCTGGTGGGCAACGTAGAACTGCCTAAGAAAACAATCCACTTGTTGGGTGAAGGATTACCCTTGTTATCGGTATGGATGGACACACCCACAGTTGATGTCTTGCCGCGCTTGATCGATTCACTCCGCGCCATCTGCAAGGCAATCACCATATCATTAACCGACGCACTTAACCGATTGCCGGCCATAATAGTTTTAATGCTAGGCAGGCCAAACATAAGCGTAAGTGCCATGACAGCGACAGCCACCATCAATTCGATCAATGTAAAACCTGAACTGCGGTATATTTTAGGTTTCTTCATAAGTACAATTTAATCTATTAGTTAGTCATATTTATTGTGACGGGTAAGTTGTAGGTGCGGATTTATCCGCACTGTGCGGATAAATCCGCACCTACACATGTCTGCCCGTCAAAACAAAACTGACTGTGTACTATTCTACAAACCGTAATCTGCGGTATTGCCGTTACGTCAAGCCGTTTTTGGCCAGCCCTTCACTCAATGCAGATACAATTTGTCGGCCTGGACCATTGGCCTATAAATCGTCGGCACGCCAACTTCCGTTTAGCGTGCCGAATTTATGCGCTCCCTAAAAATATTAGGGTGTCGTAGTTGTGCTATTGCCGGTGTCGGTGCTGTTACCATTACCGTTGGCAGCCTTTATCTTTGCGGCTTTTGCTGCCGCTTTTGCTGTTCTATTGGGATCGTCAACTTCCTTTGGCACGGTAATCTCACGCCAGCTAATGGGGCCGCTGTCACCGATTACTGGGGGCAGCGGTGCGGGGGATTTACAGGTATTAGTCGTTGCATCCAAGACTTGTGGTGCTGTGCAAGTAGGTGGTTCTGGCGTTACACAGGTATTGGTGGCCGTATCCAGGACTTGTGGCTCAGTGCAAGTGGGTGGGGGTGGCGTAACACAGGTATTGGTAGCCGAATCTAGGACTTGTGGAGCCGTACAATCGGGTGTGCCTGGGGGTGGTGTTATGCAGGTATTGGTGGCCGAATCCAGGACTTGTGGTGCAGTACAGGTAGGTGTTGTTGGGGCTGGGGTTACACAGGTGTTGGTAGCCGAATCCAGGACTTGTGGTGCAGTACAGGTAGGTGTTGTTGGGGCCGTGGTTACGCAGGTGTTGGTGGCCGAATCCAGGATTTGCGGCGCAGTGCAAGTAGGTGTTGTTGGACATATACCTGCTGATACAGGGGGGCATGCCCCATTAACTTGAAAGACATCATCATGATGGTTTAAATGGGTATCCAGCGCATTGGCACTGATGTTTATAAAATTCCAGGGATTGGTGGCACTGGAGGTAAAATGGCAAATATTAACTTTTCTGCCATTGTTTGTCAGGGCTGCATCTGGGATAGGCACAGTAGTAATGGGTGTTTTACAAGAGGGCGATTGGACAAGCAGGTTGCAATTGGTGCAATCTACAGCACTAAACGGGGTAACGTGGATAGCAATAACCACATCGTTAAAATCATTATCACTGGTATAGCCGTAATCATTCAGTGAACCACTTTGCCGGTTAAGGTCCTCAAACGCCAGCACCATCAACTCTTCTTCGGGGTAGGCAAACAATATGGTATGCGCTTGCAGGTTGTTGGTGTCTGCGGGTTCCGGGTTAAAACGCTTAATGGTACGGAAAATTTTGCTGACGGCCTTATTTGGATCAACTATCCCGCCGGAAGCCGATACACCACGTGTAGCGGCTACATAAGGAACCCAGCCATTAGCCACAATAGTAAAACCAATGGCATCACCAGCAACAAAATTGCCCAAGTCTACCGTCTTGCCAAATTGCAGCACATTATCCGAAAAATTTGGAAATATAATCGTATCCACCACACTGGTAGCTGATAACGTTGTCAGGCTCGCTTTAGGAAATTTAAAGAATCCAACCGAGTTTAAATAACCTGCACCTTCAC
>NZ_FUKJ01000203.1 GCF_900163745.1 Crenothrix polyspora | reverse complement strand
TGTTCAGGGCGCTATACTCGGTGATCTCGAAACAAATCTTCTCCGGCGAGATGGCATAGCTAAGCAGGCAGCGGCGGACAAAGTCGATGAATGCCGGATCGCTGAGGGTTTGGGGATCGAGATTGATGTTTACCATGCCTGTGTGTACCAGGTTATCACCTTCTGCCAGCCACTCACAGGTTCTGTTGAACACCAGCGGTCGATTTGCGGTAGCATTTGATAACGCTGGGCGGCGGGCAGAAAAAAACCAGGACTCAGCAGCCCGTTATCGGTATGCAGGCGCATGAGCACCTCATAATGCTGTAAGCTTGTCGGTTCTGTAAATAAGGCTATGATCGGCTGCTGGAATAACACCAACTGGTGATTCCTGAGAGCCTCAGTCAGGGTGGCTACCATATCCATCTGACTGTGGCGATAGATCGTAGCCTGTTTATCGGGATGGTTGGCGACGACCCTGTTTCGGCCTGCTTCCTTGGCTTCGTAACAAGCAGCATCGGCCAGGCTGAGAGCCTGCTCTCCGCAACTTATGTGTTCATCAATAGTGATAAGACCGATGCTGGCCGAGGTTTTGAACACCCGCTGTAACCATTGGAAATGATTGGCAGCGAGTGCCTGAAGCAGGCGTTTGGCGCTGGCCTTGCCGTCCAGCTGATTTTGATCCCAGAATACAATGCCGAATTCATCACCGCCAAGACGTGCAAGCATGTCTTGCGGGTCGGTGTGCTCTTGGAGAATCGCGGCGATTTGCCGTAAGCATTCATCCCCGGCGGCATGGCCGCAGGTATCGTTGATGACCTTGAATTGATCCAGGTCGATAAACAACAGCGTATGGGGACTTTGGCTACGGACGGCATCTTGCAGGTAGTTTTCAAATGCGGTGCGGTTGTATAAATGGGTCAGGGGATCGTGATGGGCGAGATAAGCCAGTTGCAGTTCCTGGTGTTTACGCTGGCTAATGTCGATCAGCGAGCCTTCGATGAACTCCCCCTCGTGTGTTTGCGTAAAACGCGCGGAAATCATATACCAACTGCTATTATCCCCTTTCCGCTTGCCTTGCACCTCATGATTTATTAGGCTCCCCTGGTCATAAAGCGCTGCGGTCAAATTTTTCCAGATGTTCTGTGTCGGCTCGAAATAATTATGCAAAAATACCGGGTGCGAAGACAAGGTTTTTAGAGAGATATTGAGCGTTTTTTCAAGGACAGGATTTCCGTATACCAGTTGGCCATTGGGATGCACGCAAAACAGCCCTTCCATCGCGGTGTCGTAAAGATCCTGATAACGTTTCAGGTGAATGATGGATTTTTGCTGGAAATGTAATTTCTCTTCACGGTCCTTATTGATGTGTTTGGTAATCGACAGGGAGAGCAATATAAACATTGCCGTTATGCTGGCAAGCACAATATGGTCCGTTGGCAGGTAGGGTATGACTGCGAGCCGATGCAAAGTGGCTATAATCCCCGGAACAGCTACGCATGCGGCGCTGCATAAGAAAAACCAGGCGTAATTGGCACCTTTAAAGACCAGATAAATCCCTATGTAGAGTATGGAGACTTCTATCCATAAGAAATTAATTCTGCACCATAGGGTAAACTCACTGGAATAGATGAGAAACATACCCAGGATAGCTAATATCCCACTACTTAGAATCTGGATGTCCAGTAATTTTGTGAGTTTTGGAGAGCGGGCATTGAGTTCAAAAAAGAGGATGAGATACCGCTTTGTAAATAGGGTAATTAGCGCAGGCATGATCCCCGCAAATATTTTAGTGAAACGTTCATTCCACTCGCTGTGCTCAGGCCACAGGTATTGATAAGGTAAGCCGAATAGCACTGAACACATTAGCATGGAACTGATAAGTGCCGCGATGTAGTAGAGATAAAGTGTCTCGCGGGTGCAATAGTATAAGAACAGGCTATAAGCACAGACACCCAGCGCGATTCCAAACAGTAATCCCAAAACTAATGTCTGGGTTTGTAGGTGTCCGTTAAATGCCTTATCTGTCCATAAACGCAACGGTAACTCCAGGGCGGTCGATGTTTTTACACGAATATAAATCCCGGTCGTGCTGCTGGGGGCAAACTGGATGGGGAAGACCGGCTGCGGCGCTATTATTGGACGCTTGGAAAAATCATAACGATCCCCCTCGGTTAGGCAGATGACGCTAGCAAGATCCAATTTCCTCGCCAGATAGCAAACCTGGATGTCATCCAAGGTAGGGAAATTAATCTCCAGCAAGCGTTGTTGTGCCAACGGACTGTCATTATGGATCGCCAAGTAAAACCAGTGGGGCATACTGGTAAAGCCCAGGCTTGGCACATCGTTTTGGCTGGATTTCCAAGGCAATTTGGCGTGATGTCGATAAACCTCGAAAAAGGCTAAGTTTTGCTCGGAATCCTTGAGCACCCACACATGTTTACCGAGGAACTGGTCTGTTATCTGATTGAGGGCGATGGACTGGACTGGACTGGACTGGACTGGACTGCCGAACCATAGGGCGAATAAAATAAATGCTATTTTAGCAGGCATAAAGACTTGACGTATGACACCAAATGTGTAGCCCAGGGTAAGCGCATTTGATTTTTAATTTATTGTAAAATTAATTAGATACGTAACACAATTTGCCCCGTGGGGGCCAAGGGATTTAGTGAGCCGACATAGTGATGAAGAAAAAGGGGAGGATTGTAAGCAATAACTTACCGGCTGTCCAAGAGAATTTTACAAAATAGCGCTTATTTGATGCCAAAAACAGGATTTAATTTTCACTTTGTAGGGTAAGTTTTAATGTTAGGCATTAATCGATACAGCGTAGTCTAATGCCTTTATTTTTATAGCAAAGTCGCTTAATTCATCCAAAGGCAACTTTTTTAGGAGATTCGCTTCCGGTTGTAAGGAGGCTCTGGCAAGCGTGTACAGCATCACTGTTGTTATGGAGATGTTATTTTTTTTGATGATGCCTAGCAAATTTAGAAAGGCTTCTTGTTCAGCGTCAGAAAAGCCCAAGCCGTCGTAATCAAGTAAACAGGTTTGTAATTTGGTAGGGCACAAGCTTGCAGACAGTGCCAAATTTTTTAAACTGGCTTGCCAGCTTTGTGCGCAATGGTTAATAAGTGTGCGGCCTGCGTCGGTGGCGCTATCGAATTTAAACCAGACTTCGCCACCATAGTTTTTCAAAGCCTTTAATCCCTGCTGAACTCTAGGCAAATGTACCAAGCTGCCGTTAGTAATCAATACAAAATTGCTTTGGGGAAATACGCCCAGTTCAGTGGCTATTGCTCCAATGAGTTCTACCGCTTTAGCGAAATCTTTTAAGGTAGTGGGTTCGCCATTGCCGGAAATAGCAATGTCTTTGATAACGCGCTGGTCTTCATCGATGTTGAAACGTTGGTAAAAATCGCCATGCACAACATTGTTAAGGAAAAAGCGTAATTCGTCTTCCAGTAGCTTAAAGTCCATGTTTGGCGCAGTGCCAAGTGTAAGCTCAGGCACTTGGCAATACACACAGCGCCAGTTACAGGCGTTGTTGGTATTAAAATTGACACCAATGGATAAACCGCTCGCACGCCGTGATATAACAGGATAAATGTATTTTAGACCGGCAATGTCGCGGCTGTGGTCAGTGGTTGTTAATGTGGATGACATATTGATGTTTGCCGGCCTCTGGTTTTGTTGCCCTAATCGAGCGTTTGATACAATCCATCATGGGTATGGGATAATGGTCATTTTAATCTAAAACACTGTTATGCGAAGCTTTGTTCAACGTTTACCGATGCGGTTAATCTGGCTAAAAGTACATTTGTGGTTGGCATTATCTGCCGGCTTATTTTTTGTGCTGATCGGTTTGACCGGCAGTATTAGCGTGTATCGTGAAGGAATAGATGAGTTTTTAAATCCGCAATTAGTGATCGATAATCCGCAGGGCGAGTGGCAATCCCTGGATCGTATCATGACCTCGGTGCGTAATGCCCATCCAAAACGCTATGGATCGTGGACGCTGGAGATGCCGCGATCTCCACATAGTATGATGACCGCCTGGTACGATAAGCCGACAGAGACGTTTTTTGAACTCTATGCACCATTGATGGTGTCGGTAAATCCGTACACGGCAGACGTTGTTGCCAGTCGCTTTTGGGGGCAGACCGTAACGACGTGGCTGCTGGATGTACACACTCAGCTGTTAATGAACCGCTCCGGCTGGAATACAGTGGGGATTTTAGGGGTACTGCTGGGTATTTCTGTGTGTAGCGGATTGTATTTATGGTGGCCAGGCGCAGGAAATATTGGCTCGGCTTTAAAAATTAATTATCGCGCCGGGGTAATCAAGCTGCTGTTTGATGTGCATCGGGTTACCGGGATCTTGATTGCCCCTGTACTGTTGTTATTGGCCTTAACCGGCTTTATGCTCAGTTACCCGGCAATTTTAGAAACGCTGGTCGGTTCGTCGGGTATGGCGCATGGCGAAACAGGGCGCACGATTGCCAGTACGGCGGCCCCTAATGATCATCCTACCGGTTTGGAGTCGGCTGAATTTGTTGCCCGTGGCGCGTTTCCTAAGGGCAAACTAAGGCGCATCACCACGCCGGCAGGCAACACCGGTATTTATCGGATTAATTTACGTCAATTAGGTGAAATTAACGAGCGCCATCCGTTTACGACTGTTTGGGTGGATCGCTGGAGTGGGCAGACGAGGGAGGTGCGCGATCCGTTTCGATTTACTTCGGGTGAAACTGCGTTGACATGGATTTGGCCGCTGCATACCGGTGAGGCATTAGGTTCTAAAGCACGTTTTATCTGGTTTTTGTCAGGTTTTGGGCTGTGCTTTTTGTATGTCAGTGGCCTGCTGCGCTGGTTACACCGGCGAGGTAACTTACAGGATCGACCTGTCGATACTGCTGCGGTGCGGGTGTTTTTTCAAAGCGCTTTAAAAACACTTGCCCAAAGTGTCTCGTGGTTGCTGTATTTTACCCAGATGGCTATAAAACTGGCCATGCCGACTATCAAACTGGCTGGTGCAATACTGTTGGGCTGGTTTTATCAGCTACGGACAGCGTTGTTTAATCGGCAGAAACGGATAGACAAGTCTTGACCGGCTGGCAGCGACACATAAAGTCATGTATGGTCTGCCAGGTATCGCCGATATTTTCCATCAAGATGCCGTGACGCTTGGCGTTAATCATTACCAGCTGTTTTTGCGGCGTGGTGAGCTTGTCCATAATGTCAGTGGCACTTTTAGATGAGACGACCGGATCATCGTTCGCCTGAACAATCAGTACTGGTATGTCAATAAGGGGCAAGAATTCGTTCATGGCTTCGATCAGTTGGCGTAATTCATACAAGCTTTTGACCGGTACATGATGGTAATTGACCAAAGGGTGTTCGGAATCATTTTCGATAAACGGTTTGATGCCTTCATAAGATGAAAACCAGTCGATGAGCCTGTTGGCACTGTGTAACAACGGCACCAGCATAAAGGCCGAGTTAACAAATTTGATCGGTACAGCGGTTGCACTCACACCGATAATTTCCGGATACTTTTCAGAGGCCAGCTTGAGCGCCAAAGCACCGCCGGTAGAAAATCCGCTGACAAAAATGTGTGGGCAATGCGCGACCAGGATAGTAAAACCCCTTAAAACAGAGGCATACCAGTCTTCCCAGGTTTGTTTGCGCAGGGCGTAGGGCGAAGAGCCATGACCTTTTAAGCGCACCCCCATAACCGTATAACCTTGATGCACCAGAGAGTGGCCATAGTCTTTTAATTCGGCGGGGCTAGCCAGCAAGCCATGAATCAGCAATACGCCCACGCCGTTGCTGTTTTCCGGAGTGAGCAGGAAGGGTGCCGGATCGGCCTCGGCAGTTTCCTGGCTATTGATGTCGTCGTATTCAGTTTTATTGTAGGCGCGGCTTTCCCAGCTTAAATCACGGCATTCATCCTCAAAATACCAGGCCGCCAATTGTTTTTTATCGAACGCCTGACATTTGTCCAGTGCAGTGATGATAATGTCACGAATGGCGGTGACGGGTTCTGCTTCGTTATCGTAAACGGCAATGATATTTTCCAGGCGAATACTATCAAAATCTTGTTGCTGCAACAGTTTGGGTAAAAATTGATAGCTGTCTTTATGCTCAATAAGCAGCTGGCTGTTGGCGGCAACGTGAATAAATTGCTGAAAGCGTTTACTGGTTCCCGCGATTAAATCGCTATAATCCATTGGATTCAGAAGGCTTCGGTGCAGATGAATGCTGGTGTTGTGCTGTAAGTGTTTAACGGCAATGTATAGCGTGGTAAAAAAATCCTGGCGGGGAATGGACATACGGCCATTCTCGACACAAACCATAATCAGTGTAGCGGCAAGATGGCTCAGATTGATGGTGACATTGGCATAAATGGCCTGCATGTACTCATTGCGGGTGGCATCGGCGCTTTTTTTGAAATAGGTGGCTAGCAACCGGTGCTTAGCGTTTTTAGGGGCGGAATTGATGGCAAAAACATCATCGAGGCTATTAAACTCAGGGACGATGTTTTTCATGAGATAACGTGTCCACCAGGGTGAAGCACCGTGTGAGTCAATGGGCTGTCCCATGCGGATATCCATGTCAGTATCTTTAAGCAGGATATTGCCTTCGACCAGCAGTTCTTCGGTTTGCCTGAAACTCAAGTTGTCAGTAAATAGCTCAACACCGTTGGACAGCCAGTTTGCCGAGTTTCGGATCGGATAAAAAGTAATATTGGCGGGAATGATACGTGTGGGTTTTAGGGCGCAGACAAGCAGTTGATCCAGGCTGTCCAGTTGCAGTTGTTCCTTCCAGTACACGAGTTGGGCATGGTTTTTAGTGTTATACGCATTACGGATGACCGCTTTAAATAGCTCCAGACCTTGTGCCAGCACCGCAGCTCCCGTGTGGTGTTTACGTCTTTCACCGGTGATGCGCGAATAAATATTGTACTGGCCTTGATGGTCTATTACCCGATGGTCTTTGACCATGCCGCCTTCCGGGAAAATAATAATCTTGTGTCCGCGCAGTATTTGTGTGGCCAGGAGGGTAAAAATGCGCGGGTGGTCATGCGGAATCGCGCCGACTTTTTGCAAATAACTGGCCAGTAACGTGTCGCCCTTAAAAAATTCGCTGGAGGCAATGGCGCAACTGTAGGCTCCGGTTTGCTCAAAAATCAAAAATTGCGGGATAAAGGTTTCAAAGCGGGCAAAATGATTGAATAAAAAAATATCGCCTTCTTGTACCTGGGTATCGCCATGCAGCATCATTTTGACACCGAGCATTTTTTTGACGGCGCTGAAAATTTTTACTGATCGATGATAGAGGGTCGTATCGATTTCGTACCAGTTATCGGGGTAAGGCGCTTTGGCCATAATGATTAATCCGGTGCGGATAATTCCAGAAAATGCTTGGAATTATCAATAATGGGAACCGGACCATTATCAGCCGGTGCGAGTGTTTTGGAATTGTCGATAACAGGAACCCCGCCACTGCCGTTAGTTAATGTGCCATTGCCAGGATTGGTCACCTGGAGGCTGGCAGCGTTTGAGCCGGTATCGGCGGTATTTTTGTCTTCTGATAACAAATCATCGCTATCTTCAGGCGGATTGCCGTCATGAATCAGATATTCGCGGTGTTGTTGGTAGGCATTTTTAATAAAGTCATAGCGATCTACTGCGCCTTCGTCTACAATTTTTTCGGTCGACATCAAATCTGATCGGGTATCGGTAACATCGAGTAGTGTTGAGCCGGTGGTTGCGGCATTGGCCGCTACACCACCGAATATGGATACGTAAGTCAGGGGATTTAACAGCGCGTCGCCTAATAAGCCAACGGCATCTCGCGGTGAGCTGGCACCCAAAAGCGGCAATACCGTATAAGAGCCGGACGGCACGCCCCAAAAGCCCAAGGTTTGGCCAAAATCTTCGTTGTGCTTAGGTAAATTAAGTTTTGAGGCAACATCAAAAATACCGGCCACGCCTACGGTCGAGTTAATCAGAAAACGACTGACATCCATACCGCTCTGAATAAATTTAAGTTGCAATAACTCGTTGACCGAAACCCCGACATCGTTAATATTGCTGAAAAAATTAGTGACACCCTGATTTACTGGCCCAGGTGCTACATCTTTATAACCTTTGGCCATGGGTTTTAACACGGCCTTGTCGACATCGTTATTGAAAGACTGTGCGCCCCGATTCCATGATTCCCAGGGGTCATCCGGATTTGTGGCTACTTTTTTAGCGGCACATCCGGCAAGATTGATTGCGGCTATCAAGCTAAACAGCACAAGCGGTTTTCGGACAGTGTTTTTTTGCATGTTCATACTGGTTTTTCCAATCGGTTTTAGCATGATTTATATATTATCGAGTGGATGGCTTGTCGTTGATAGCCTAATGCGCTTCGACAATTTGATAACGATTCAAAAATGCTGTCGAATGCAGTTGCTTCATTTGTCGGTAACGGCTGCTTTTATGTTCTTTTTTAATAAAAATATACTCGTCAGGAGAAAAGCCATTATTTAATAGTAGCACGCTCTCCGCTTGCTGACTGCTCTCTTCCCGTGGCAAATAAATGGCATCGATTTCTGTGTCAGGAAAGCCGGGGTTAGAAATTTTTATGGCCTGGGCATTGATGCCGACCAGCTCAACACCCAGTATGATGTCGGTTTCTTCGGATTGAGACAACCAGCGTATGAAACCAATCGCCAGTTTTTGTTGTTGTAAACCGATAATGTTGCCGACTTTGGGTTTTATGCGCTTGTTAGGCCATACCAAGCCCCAGCCGTTTTTACTTTTATCGATCAGATTGACGCGGGTATCGGCTGCATTCTGTGCGCCACTGCTCCAGGTCGCCGAGTTTTCCCCTGTGTTAATCGATTTTCTGCCAAAGCTGGAGCCGAGGCTGGCGCTTATTTTGTGCAGTGCTCCCGTACCTTTAAAATCAACATAACCTTTTACGTTGGCGGCATAGCTGTTTTCTAATTCTTGTTTGCGCAAATAATCGACCAAATGATCAAAATTAGTGACCGCCAGACATGGATCGTTAACTTTCATGCGTTCATGTTTGCGCCCGCTATTGGAGGTGAGGGTTTTTGCCAGCCGCAACAGCATGAGTTGATCGGTATAAGGGTGTTTTAGTTCCTTGTCGTAAGCGGCATCAAGCACTTTGCTGGCAACTTCAGCCGTGGCGACATGCAGAATATAAGGATCATCTTTGTCAATAGCCTCATCGAGAATGCTGGGCGGTATGTCGCGTCTCAAGTGAATATAGGGGATGCCTCTAAACCTTTTTTCGGGCACATTTCTCAATAATTTTGCATACACACCATACTGGCCAAGCAGTGTATGCACAACGCGCATTTCTTGCGGCGAAAATTGATTGGAATGGCTCAAGTAAAACACCAATACATGTTTGAAGGCATTGGCAATCACATCGCCATTGTAATTTATGGTTTCATTGTGGTGTGCCAGTCGATAAAAATGAAAACAATCTGACCAAAAAGCCGCGTAAGGCTGGCTATAAAGCTGGCTCGTATACAGTAACGCCCGCCCCAATGCCTGTATACCGTGGGTAATAACCAGTGATTTTTGTTGTTGTGAGTAATAGGTGTTCTTTTTGAAAGACTCTTCCAGGCTTAATAGTTTGTAGCCATTGGCCAATTCGGCACAGCCCCAGATAGAAAATTCGAATACTGTATTTTCATCTTCAAAGGGGTGTAGATTTTGGTTAACGGCAGGTTGCGATGTGATGCGTGCGGTTAACTGAAAAAGCACCGGTGTCAATTTATCCAGTATGAATAGCTTGGTTTTTCCTGCTATGGGCGTTTTATTCAGGGTGAGCAAAATATGCAACAACTGCTCGCAACCCTTTGCATCATCGTCTAGCGTTAACGATTTAAGCCACCTTAGAAAATCCATATCATTCACAGCAAACGGAAGTGGGCGGGATATGGCAATAGGACAGCTTCTAAACATTTTTTGGGTACCAAAATATAAACAATACTGAGGAATGCAAGACTAGCGGTAAAAGAACGGCCTTGTCAATCGGTGTGTCTCTTTTACCACATAATGGTTGCGGTGATTGCCTTTATTGAGTGATTCCTGGTGAGTCATGGATTTTCCCAACCTGATAACAGCATAGTAGGCTGCTCCTACCTTGGCAAGTGCGGCATTATACGGTTATTTTGTTCGGTGCATCAGTATAGGTAGAGCCACACCGACATTACATATCCTTTTCTAGAGAAGAAGATGCTGGAAGCTTGTGCAGATAGAAAGTTCTTAGCCACATTTACTATCGCCGCAGTTAAGGCAGGTCATGCAGCCATCCATCAATACCAGTGCTTTAGTTTGGCATTTGCCACACAATAAGGCTTTAGCGGGAAAAGCACTGTTTTCATCCAGCGACGAGGTATCGTTATGCAGTGCTTCAAATTCGCGGCGTTTGGCAATGAGAAACTGTTTTTGATGGTCGTCTAGTTCCTTGTCTTTTAACATGCCGATTTGTTTCATGTGTGATTCAATGGCGCAGCCGATTTCAGCCACCAAAGAAGGCATAAATACCCCGCCTTTCTTAAAATAACCGCCTTTAGGATCAAATACCGCTTTCAGTTCCTCAACCAGAAAACACGCATCGCCGCCTTTACGAAATACCGCTGAAATAACCCGTGTTAGCGCCAGTACCCATTGGAAATGCTCCATATTTTTTGAATTGATAAACACCTCATAAGGACGGCGCTCTTCATGTTCGGTACCCATGTTCAACACCATGTCGTTAATGGTGATGTACAGCGCATGTTCCGATTGTGGGGTTTTGATTTTATACGTCGAGCCGAACAGGATTTCTGGGCGCGTGACATTTTCGTGCATGCTTTCCAGGTTATTGATTTTGGCATCATTAGCCGATTGCACGGCTGCGGCCTTGTCTTCGGTGGACAGCACTTTGTAACTGGCAATTTTTTTTTCTATTTTGAAAGTCATGAGGGTAAATCCGTAGTGTAAAAATAGTTAGCAATAGGGTTATGCCAGGAGGATGTCCAAGAATGCAAAAAATAGCACAATATATAGTGCTTATGGTTTAATTATACACTATATATTGTGTTTAGGATTGGTTATAAGACAATCTCCCAGGGCAATCGCGCTATGTGTTTTTTCTTTTGTTAATCAAATAGTTAAAATGTACGAGCATTGGGTCTTTAAAAAATAATATTCAATTTAATCAATTTGTTGAGTCAATATGGCGCGATTGCCCTGGACAACCTCCTAGGTTGTAATAGATTGTGGTTGGTTACCGACAAAATATAAATAGGGTTCTTCTGGTAGTGCGCGTACAATTTTGGGCAATTATTTAATTTTAAACAGGTAAGTGATAATGAAAAAAATAAGTTCCGCGTCAATTTTATTGGCTATGTCTGTATTTTCAAGTACTATTTTTGCTGATGTTGAGCTGAATTCTAAAGAGCAGGTTGAAGGTAACTGGAAGTTGCAATATACCAAAAGCTCTTTGACTACCCAACAAATCATCAAACGGGAAGACACCTGGTTAATGAAAGATGGCAACATCACCATCTCAAATATTCCGCACGAAGGCAAGCATTATGACCAGCCTGCGCTCATTTATTCTATAGAAAATGGTAAGTTAAAAGTGCCATATTTAGGTAGAGGCGGCGGTGATTTTTTTTCGCTAATCGCAATAGATGACAAGAACATGACCCTAAAAGGAAAGTTCGGCGAGTATTATTATTTTGATAAAGTAGCGCCCTAAGTAACATTGAGATAGCGATCTGCTTTATGCGTCGCCACAAAAAATCAAGACATGAAGTGCGTTGTATTGACTCGAATAACCCTTGCCAACCGGTTGGGGTTTGTTCGTTATGTCCAGGAAATTACCTTGCTGTTTAATGACTTTCAATAAAAAACCCTAATGTCGTTACCAAATTGGCGGGCGGAGTTCCTAACCCTTTGTGTTAATGCGGTATCGCGCAATGTGATATTGCTCATGATTGGCATCACAGTGAGGTTAAATTATTTTTAAACAACTTAAAGCGCTAGGAGGCTGTCCGAAAACTGTATAATTATCGATTAAATTTTGGCATGCCATCAATGAACC
>NZ_FUKJ01000265.1 GCF_900163745.1 Crenothrix polyspora | reverse complement strand
GCCCCGGGTACGCCCAAGGCAAGGCTTGCCCTGCTGAAGTTACCGGTGCGTGCCACTTCGACAAAGAGTGCCATGTCATGGAGTACGGAGAGATTGGTCATGTGGGTCATATTAACCCATAAAGGGAATGTATTGTTATTCCATTTATGGAATAGTCATTGCCATATTTCAGTCTTCTCTTAATAAACTGGATAAACGACAATACATCCGCATTGACTGTCAAGAAAGTCCCAACACACTCCTCCCCCTTTGACTTGTGCCCTTTAGGGTAAAAACGGGGATTTTTTAAGGGATGTAAATGAATAATAATCCAGTACGAGCTTCCAATGGACCCATTGCCTTTCAAGTTGAAAAAGGTAAATCTTATTTTTGGTGTTCATGTGGTAAAAGCACCAACCAACCTTTTTGCGATGCTTCGCACGATGGCACTCGTTTTTATCCGTTCGAAAATGCCAAACTGTTTGATACCGCGATCAAAACCTTTGGCGGCATCGATATCGCCATCAACACGACTGGCATGGTCATCAAAAAGCCTATCGTGGATGTCACTGAAGAAGATTACGACGCTATGTTTGAAGTCAACGCTAAGGCCGCTTTCTTTTTTATGCAGGAGGCGGGTAAAAAACTAAATGAGCGTGGAAAAATTTGCACGATTGTTAGTTCCTTGCTCGCCGCATATACGGATAGCTACGCCATCTACCCCGGCAGCAAAGCACCTATCGAGCATTACACCCGTGCCGCTTCTAAAGAATTTGGGGATAAGGGTATTTCTGTCACGGCAGTAGGGCCAGGCCCGATGGACACGCCGTTTTTCTATGGACAGGAAACCGATGCTTCCGCCCAATACAATAAATCCGCTGCCGCGTTAGGACAATTCAGTAAAACCGGGCTTACCGATATTGAAGATATAGCGCCGTTAATCCTCTTCCTTGTTACCGAGGGTTGGTGGATTACCGGGCAAACAATCTTTGCTAATGGCGGGTATACGACACGATAAACATAATGCGCTAATACAAGATATATTCATGACCAATACCTTGAATTTTTAACAAAGCATTGTATTTCGTCACTGACAGTTCGTTCATTTTTCTGGTGGTTTTAGAGAGGCCAAAATGCTCCATAGATCGTATCGTTCAAATTATTTCTCGCCAACCTGGATTGGTACACTATTGCTGAGTTTGTTGATAGTTGATTTGGCTAACGCACACTACAGTCCTGACGATTTCATTGTCAAGGGTGTTAGCGGCAATAATATTGTAGTTAATCAAAGATGGGATAGAGGGTGTGTTCCCGGTTTCGTTGATGCCACTTGGACAAGGGGTGAGCGGACAATCATTGGTCTGGAGCTGGTGGTGACTTTAATGGATTACCATAATAAATCCACCAAGCCGGACTGTACCACCGGCCTTACACAAATCAATATCTTTGTTGAGTCTCTCATATCAGACAATATCCTTGTACCTACAAAATGGGTAGATATACATGGCAAAAGTGCGAAAGCCCCTCGCGGTCTTAAACATGTGTATCGAGCCAATGGAGTGACCGTATCCATGACTCGATCTACCGTTACGCTCATGACTCGCGCTCGCGCTGATTATTTTAATCAAATTGCTGCCTGTGATTTTACCGATTGGGAAGTCGGTATGGGCAAAGATGTCACAGACTGCGTTACGGGAGGTGTCAATCCGTCTAAGGGTACGATTGTGGTTGATGACCGCAAACTACCATGGAAAGTTTATGATAATTTTTTTGGTGGCGAGGTGGATCTCTATCCAACACAGACCGAGAACACCAGAGAATTTTTAGGTCCCTTGCCTTTGGGAACGAAATAAGAATGGCGGGTATATGACACGGTAAGGCGGGGTCATAAGCAACATCTTGCATTTCAATGTTGCTTTTCCACTGGCTGTACACGAGGTCAATCCTATGAACGAAGAAGAACAGGCTGTTGTCACCAAATACGGGCATTTGACTACCGAACAGCAAGAAGAAGCCATAGAGCGTTTAAAAAAAACGCACGCATCCAATTTAAATGACTTTGATTTAAAGAAGGAACTAGATAACCTGATACGCCTGAACGAAGGTTATCCGCCTTTTGGCAATAGGACATTTTGATCGGTTGGACTGGCCTGCTTGTTGTTTAACACACTCAGGTCGGTCGTCTGACAGGATTGATATTAGGCGATGCAATACGTTCGCACCATTAATACAGCCATAGCCTATAGGTGGGTCGATGTCGATTCTTTGTAAGGGCAATCCTGTGTGATTGCCCTTGTAGCGGCGTACTTGTCAAAGGGCAGCCACACAGGGCTGCCCCTACGGTCTCGCCGTAAAATATGGCTTACCTATTTAGGAAAGATGTCTATTATAAAAAAGCGCATCCAGTCCTGAGATCGAGCTAACACATGTTGCAATCAGGGCTCGAAACCACTAACCCAAAGTCCCGTAGGGATTGATGAGCCAATACGAGAATAATAATGGATCAGCCTCAAAAGCCCCTTTTCGGTTTTCTAAAGAACAAAAACACTAACTCAGGAGCCACCGCTGAGGTTTCTTCAACAGATAAGCAGCCGCAAAGCAAAGACCTGGCGCCGGATACCCCCAAAACTGAGCCACCTGCGCATGAACAAGAAATTACTACAGTGGATCAGCCTAAAAAACCCATTTTCGGTTTTATGGATCACAAAAAAACTATCTCGGAAGCTACGGCTGAGGCTTCTCCAGCAGATCAACAGACGCAAAGCAAAGACTTGGCGCAAGATGCCCCCAAGCTTGGGGCGGCGGCGCATGAACAAGAAATCACATTAGAGCACTCTGCCAGGCCAACACTGGTTCCAGGCTCGGACGGCGAACATTATTTGCAAAAGAAGTACGACACCGAGGATCGCGCAAACGCCTTCTATAATGGGCAAGTGCTGGATTATTTGGCACCAAAGATGCAGGAATTTATTGCCAAACAGGAGTTTATGTTTGTCTCAACGAGTGATCGCCACGGTGAGTGCGACTGTACGTCAAAATTGGGTACGCCGGGTTTTATCCGCGTACTTAACGAAAAATATATTATCTACCCGGAACGGCGCGGCAACGGGGTGTTTGCCAATTTGGGCAATATTATCGAAAATCCCCATATTGGTCTGCTGATGATGGATTTTTTTCAAGAGACCATCGGTCTGCATGTCAACGGTAAGGCGCGGATTGTTGAGCATGAAGAGTTGCTGGAATATCAAGACAATCTGCCGCAAAGCATACTCGACGAAATCAGCCTGGAAGGCCCAAAGCAGCCTGAACGCTGGATCATGGTCGAGGTAGAAGAGGTTTATGTGCAATGTTCCAAGCATATTCCGCTGTTGAAGAAGGAAGATAAACGCATCGACTGGGGTACTGACAGCGCCGCCGCCAAAAAAGCCGATTTTTTCCAATTACAAGGCATTCCGCTTTATGACCGCATCGGTGGCGACAAATCCATGGAAATTGCTGTTGATTTGTTTTACCGGAAAGTGCTGCAAGATGAACTGGTCGGTAAATTTTTTGAAGATACCGATATGGAAAGTCAGCGCCTCAAGCAAAAATCTTTTCTGTCCATGGTGTTCGGCGGCCCCTACCAATATTCCGGGCTGGATATTCGATCCGCTCATCAACATCTGGTCGAACAAATGGGCATAACCGATAGCCATTTTGACCGGGTGGCTGCGCTTTTTCAAGAAACGCTGACTGAACTGCGCGTACCGGAAAAAGAAATCAATTCTATGATGGAAATACTGGGAACCTTTCGTGGTGATGTGTTGGGGCGCTAAATTGTGCAATCCTGTGTGAATCAGTCTTATCTCTTGTCGGCATCCTATGCAATTATCTTATAACCGCAAAAAATATATCTGCCAACCGGACGAAACCGTATTGGAGGCATTACTTCGCCAAAATATCGCTATTCCCAATAGTTGCGGCCGTCAGGTCTGTTTATCCTGCATGATGTGTTCCCTCAGCGGACCGCCGCCATCCGCCTCACAGCAGGGCTTGAATGAAACGCTGAGATTGCAGAATTATTTTCTTGCCTGCGGCTGTAAGCCGGAACAGGACATGGAAATCAGTTTGCCACAGGAAACCCTGGCTATGGAAGTTCCAGTGACGGTTCTCTCCGTGAGCACACTTAATGCAGGATTATTGAGTATCAGTTTGCAATGTGAAACTGCCATCCTGGATTACAAGAGCGGGCAGTCAGCGATTCTGTTGAACATGGACAATATCGGTTCAAAGTGTGCAATTGTATCGCCTTCCAATACCCGATTAACCGGGCAGTTGGAAGTTCATCTGGATTTAAACCATGATGCTTGTTTCAGCAAATGGGCCGCCCTAAAACTGTGTGCCGGAACCCGGATGCGCCTTTATGGCCCTATCGGAAACATGTTCCATCGCTCAACGACAGCCACTCAAACCCTTCTGCTGGCAGGGAAGAACGGCGGCTTAAGCTCATTGATAGGCATCATGCAGGATATTTTTACCCGGGAACATAGCGGTAAGATTTATCTGTTCCATGAGGTAGACACGATGGAAGATCTATACCTGACCGATGAATTAAATGAAATCGGCAACTATTATCCGAATTTTCGCTATATACCTTGTGTTTTGCAAGCACCGCAGCATGACGCGTCCATGAATCTGGCGAACCAGCGTATTAAACAAACTATCGCGGATTTAACGGGCGGGCAGGTATTTATCTGCGGTTCCAAGGACTTTGTTCATGTTATTCAAAAGCAGAGTTATCTGGCAGGCTGTAAAACCAATGACATTTTCGTCGACATAACAAAATAATTCCCAAACGATAACGGATTAGAAAGATGTATAACAATAATAACGAGTCAGCCGAAATCAATGATGCTTGGATACCTGAATTATTTAAAAAGAAAAAGCCGGTATTCATTACCCAAGCCCCCAAAAAAACCGATGCAGATGCCAAGCACAACAAACTGGGGGCAACTTCCGAACTTTGGATCAGCAATTTATTCAAGGGCTATGATGCCAGCCGGGTAGCCAATGACAAAATGGCTGTTCTGAAAGAGGGGCGTGTCATCCATGAAATCATGCTCAATGATCTGGATTCGACCACCATCATTGGCAGACATCCCAGTGCCGACATCCAACTGGAATCGTACAAACTGGGCATGCTGCATGTCGGGATCATAAAAGCCAACCAGAATTATTACGTCGAAAACCTTGATACGGTAAGCGGCACACTGGTCAATCGCAAGAAAATACCCGCTGGACAGCGCGTGTTGTTACGCGACGGCTATCTGGTCGATCTTCCTGGCTATCAATTACGCTTTGATCTGCCCAGCGCCCCGTCATCGGAACAGGACGAGCCCCTGGAGCTGGAAGAACTGGATGAAATCCCTGCGTTCTTCTATACCCCCAGTATCAAGCCGCCGCCCCCCTGCCCATTGTTGTCCAATCTTATCGATGCCCGGGACGCAATCAGCATGTGGAGTGAGGGCGTTACTACGCTGAGAGTCGCGGATATCGTCGAAGAAACCCACGATGTCAAAACCTTCCGCTTTGTCGGTGAAACCCCCATGTTGTTTTCCTATAAACCGGGGCAGTTCGCAACCTTTTTACTGCCAATCGATGGTAAGACCGTGCAACGCTCCTACAGCATGTCATCGTCGCCGTCCCGTCCACATGTCATGGAAATTACCGTGAAACGTGTACCCGGCGGACTGGTGTCCAATTGGCTGTGCGACAACGTGAAATTGGGTGACAGACTTAACATTAGAGGGCCATCAGGAAAATTTACCTGTTTCGAATATCCATCGAGCAAAATGCTCTTTATCGGTGCCGGCAGCGGTATTACGCCGGTGATGTCCATGTCGCGTTGGATTGCTGATACAGCGGCGGACGTGGATGTCAAACTGCTGGCGTGTTTCCGCACGCCCAATGAAATTATCTTTCGCAAGGAATTAGATCTGTTATCGGCCCGCCATAGGAGTTTTCAAGTAGGCGTAACCGTGACCGCCGGTTGGCAGGGCACCGAATCCTGGACCGGTTTCACCGGACGCATCAGTCCGCAAATGATACAGATGCTGGCACCTGATTTTATGGAACGCCACTTATTCATGTGTGGCCCCGAACCTTTTATGGATAGTGTCAAGCAAGTGATGCACGGGTTGGGATTTAACATGAGCAACTTTCATATCGAGAGTTTTGGCACGGCCCGCACGGCACCTGGCGCAGAAAACGCTGCCGAATCCCTGAAGCTCAGTGGAACGCTGCATAAAGTGTTTTTCAGCAAAACCGGCGTAACGGTTGAGACTGATGAAAATATTCCGCTGCTAAATCTGGCAGAAGCGCACGGTATCGAAATTGATTACAGTTGCCGCTCCGGCAGTTGCGGCGCTTGTGCTGTGAAATGCAGCGGCGACATTACCGAGGGAACGGAATGCGCCATCAGTAAAAAAGAAAAAGAGGCAGGTTATATCTATGCCTGTTGCAGTGTCGCCAAAGGTACTTTGGAAATCAATGCCTGAGCGTCCGTAACAATCTAGCACAGGCTAGAAATGGGGAGGTCTCGACAAAAACCTTGATTTATTCGGCAACGCCACTCACAGGAGACGTTTTGATGACCGAGAAAATCAGGTCGCGGCAGCAGCAAATTTTAAAACTGCTGCTTGAAAATAAAGCGGGGCTCAGTATTGATCAGATCGCTACGTTATTAAATATTTCCCGCAACGCGGTGCAGCAGCATTTTGTGGTACTGGAACGGGACGGTTATATCCAGGCTGGCGTGCTGACTCAAACCGCAGGACGTCCGGTGCGGAGCTTTGTTTTAACTGAAGCTGGAATCAATAGTTTTCCAAAGCAATATGCTTGGCTTTCCGAGTTCATTATTATGGATCTTAAAAACGAAATGGGTTCTGATGCTTTTTTTCGTTATCTGCATAAGTTGGGTAGTCATTTGTCGCAAAGTCTTTTATCCCGATTTGAAGGAAAATCGACTGACGAGCGGATTGAAGAATTACGGAAAGTGATGGACGAGTTGGGTTTTCAGACCAAGAAGGTGTCAGATTCCGGTACTAATGAGCGGACTATTGAAGCCTACAATTGTATTTATCATGACCTGGCTCAAAAACATGAAGAAATTTGCGAATTTGATAGAACGTTCATGTCTTCTTTACTGGATAAAGCTATTGAGCATGAGGAGTGTCTGGCAAAAGGTGGTGCTGTTTGTCGCTTTAAAATCGTCAATAAGTAATTAAAAAATAGTGACTTTTTCAGTATCAGTTTACAAAATGACCTATGGGGGGTGATATTAATTTAACTTGCTTCGAGGGTTTATTTTTTTGGTTTTAGGGTGTGTTGTGGTTCGGAAATATTCTCTAGTCTCCATTATTTAAACCATCTTTTTTCACTTAATGTTTATTACATAGAGGATATTTAATATGAATATTTGTTTTTATTTTAAAAAAATTACGTTACTGGGTGCTATTCCAATGCTGCTTGCGGGTTGCCAGCAACAGCAATCGGGCGGAGTAAATCCGCAATCAATGGCAGATGCAATTCATACCGTTATTCAATCGGATCGTACGGCTTATACAAAATTAATAGTAAATCGATTGGCCTTTGATGAAAAAGTCATTAAAGTTTCAGAGCATTGGCAAGATGATAAGGCTTTGGTGTTACCCGCGCAAATGTTCAGAGCGGGGGCGGAAATCGCTGCCGAATCTCAGAATAAATTCAGCTATTCCTTATTATCGGAATGGCCATTGAATAAACAAAATGCTGCTAAAACCGAGATTGAGAAGCAGGGACTTAAGCAAGTCGGAGAAACTGCAACAAATTTTTATGCAGAAGAGAAATTAGGTGATAAGCACTTTTTTACGGCTGTTTACCCGGATGTTGCTGTAGCTGAAGCGTGTGTACAGTGTCACAATAAATATCCAGATACACCCAAAAAAGACTTTAAATTAGGTGATGTCATGGGCGGGGTAGTTGTTCGTATTCCATTGGATTAAAAATAAGATTCATTGTTCATCATGAAGGTTGAAGCCACCGGCTTCTAGCCGGTAAGCTTTAGCTGATATATTAATGATGCACCTGGAAGTGCATCATTGGCTACAGATGTCTCAGCCATACGGTTTTCCAAATAGAACACCGTCGCTACGATTCAGAGGATGCCCCCAACCAGAATCGGTCGGTAGTCCCGCATAGCACTATCGCTACCAGTGTTTTATTCGTAGCGCAAGCGAAGACAAAATGGGCTACCCACTTAAGGCGGGACAGCTTCAGGTTAAGCCGTTCGTGGTGAGCTTGTCGAACCATGATCGGCTTAACCGCCCACCCTTCGACAAGCTCAGGGCGAACGGTTAATCCTTGCACTGTGTCCCGTCTTAAGTGGGTTGCCCTAAAATGCAAGCGGGCGATACCCACACGGGGCACTTGTGTCGAGTGTGTAGAGTCGATTGATTAAAGGGTTTCCACATCTGAAGAAATTGCAGGTTTTAAGCACCCTATTCATTTACAGAGGTAAGACATGCACGGCATGGTATTTGGCGAATTGAAAAAATTCGTTGACAAAAATTTGGGCGGCGATAGCTGGCTAATGCTATTGAAAGAGGCAAACCTTGCTTCAAGATCTTATGTACCTGTCAAGGAGTATCCTGATAATGAACTGATGTCCCTGGTTTCGACGGCTTCTACCATAACAGGGTTAGAGAAGGCAGTACTTCTGAAAAGCTTTGGTGAATTTATGGTGCCAAATCTGTTATTACTGTTCCGACGCCAAATCGAGGGAAATTGGAACGCAATGGATATGCTCGAGAACATCGAAAGCACCATCCATAAGGTCGTGCGCTTACGCAATCCGGGCGCCAAACCGCCGCAGTTACGTTGTGAGCGGGTCGCACCTGAGCACGTCATTATTCATTACACGTCTACACGGAAGTTGTGTCATTTTGGCATAGGGCTAGCTACAGGAATTGCTAATCAGTTTGGTGATCCTTACACGCTGGAAGAAAGCACCTGTATGCTGCACGGTGATGACTCCTGTCAGATTCACATTAAACTGGACATACCCGTACAACAAGCCACGCTTTTTTCGTCTTTGCACCTCGTCGGTTCAGTCTCCTCAACAACCTCTGAGGTCTCCGATTACGTTGAAATATCACCCGATGCGCCTCCGATTGTTATCGTGGGTTCGGGGCCAGTCGGCATCCATGCGGCACGCGAAATTATCCGGCAAGCACCAAGGCAGGCACTGATTGTTTACGGTGCCGAGTCATGGGAACCCTACAACCGGGTGCGTCTTTCAGATTTATTGGCGGGAGAGGTAGAGTGGGACGATATTGCCAATAAACTTGACATACCCGCTGAGGCTCCTGCGACGAGTTTGAAAATCAATTTGGCTATTGCCTCGATAGACCGGAAAAATAAATACGTTGTAGATTCGGCCGGTAATAAACAGCATTATTCCAGGTTGATTCTTGCTGTGGGTTCGCGCGCCAGACGGGTGGATGAAACCGCCAGACTAAGTCTTTCCGGGATTTATTCTTATCGGGATGTTGATGATGCACAGGATTTGATGACCAATGTAGTGCAAAGTATGCACACGGTGGTCACCGGTGGCGGTGTTTTAGGTATTGAAGTGGCGTTTGCTTTAAAAGCACAAAATCCCGCTGCTGAAATTACCATTTTGCATCGCCGTGATCGGTTAATGAATCAGCAATTGGATGAGGAGGCATCTGCATTTTTATTGCAACAGGTTTATGCTGAAGGCATTAAGGTTTTATTAAATACTGATATTGTAGATTTCATTGGTCAGCATGAAATTGAGCGCATACAGTTAAACAACGGACAGACAATCCCGTGCGATACGCTGATTTCCTGTACCGGTATTATTCCAAATACCAGTTTGGCGAGTGATGCCGGACTTAACACGGATCACGGTATCGTGGTGAATGATTTTTTACAAACCAATGACCCTGATATCTATGCCATTGGGGAATGTGCTGAACACCACGGCAAAACCTACGGCCTGATTGGTCCGGGTCTGGAACAGGCGACATTGGCGGTAAGCAATATTTTACAAGGTAGTCAAAATGGCTATACCGGAACCACAATTTCAATGCGCGTTAAAGTTAAGCATTTACCTATCTTTTCGGTAGAAAAAGGGCTAGATCAGCACGGGCTGAAAAAACTTATTTTTAAGGATGCAAAAAACGTTAAATTCCGCGAAGTTGTACTGCAAAATGGCGTGTTAGTCGGTGCAACAACGATAGGTGCCTGGCCGGAAGCAGCGCAGGTTCAGGAGGCTGTTAACGAAGGAATGGAAATTCGTTTTTGGCACCGGCTATATTTTTCGCGTACCGGTTCGTTATGGCCGGTAGACGAACAGCAGAACCCGGCAGAATGGCCAGTAAATACCATAGTTTGTAGTTGCAATACCATTACCCGGGGTGAATTGGGGGTGGCTATCGCTGATGGCTGTACATCAATCAAAGCGTTAAGCAAGCGTACCGGCGCAGCATTAGCTTGTGGTAGCTGCGTTCCATTACTGGCCGCGCTCACCGGAGCAAAATCCGAACCGGTTGCCCCCCCCTTGAAAGGTCCGCTCTTTATCTTTATGAGTATTGCACTGGCCTGTTTGCTTGGACTCGCTTTACCAGCCTTTACCCCGCCAGCCAGTATACAAGATCGAAATCCCCTGCTGCCGTTACTATTTGATAATGGTTGGCGACAAATCAGCGGTTATGTCGTGTTTGGTTTTATGTTATTAAGTTTTGTACTGTCGTTGAATAAACGTTGGCAACTTTTTCAGTTTGCCAGTTACAATTTTTGGCGAGTGGTGCATGTTGCGCTAATGGCCGTTGCTGTTGGGGTTTTAATGCTGCATACCAATATGGGATTGGGGCAAGGGTTTAACTTCCAATTGATGGTGGTATTTTTGTTAACCCTGACAAGCGGAACCTTGTTGGGATTGTTGGTGATATTTGATAAAGGTTTTTTTGGTGCTTTATTGCGTAAAGCCCGTACATTCTGGCTACGTCCGCACATACTAATCGTTTGGGTCTTGTTTGCTTTCCTGTCAACTCATGTTTTTTCAGTGTATTATTTTTGATGTGCGGTGCGGCTAAATGTTAAAAACAAAAGGTAAAAAGAATGTTACATAAGATGTTGAGTTACCGGTTTTTAGGGCCGATTTTGTTAATCATTGTGCTGGGTTATTTTGTTGCCGAAATGTTGGGATTTGGATTTCGGCAGCCTGTATTTTTGCCTGGAAAGACCTCATCTGCACATCATCAAATAGAAATTGCCTGTGATGTTTGCCATACACCCTTAGGCGGTGTCAAGCAGGAAGCCTGTCTGGATTGTCATAAAGACGCGCTTAAAGCCGATTCTGATTCACACGCGATTAAAGTGTTCAATGACCCTCGGTCTTATGCATTATTAGCCCAAATTGACGCGAAAAAATGTGTAACCTGTCATGCTGAGCATATTGCTGATAAGACTGGCAATAAAGTAGCTTCTGTGCCTGATGATTTTTGCTACGCCTGCCATAAGGAAATTACCACAGAGCGTGCTAGCCATAAGGACTTCTCAATGGATGGCTGTACAGCATCCGGATGCCATAACTATCATGATAACCAAGCACTCTACGAAAATTTTATTGCACAACATCTTAATGAAGCGAATACGCTTGCTCTACCGCGTGTTCCAGCACGGAATATGGCTGACATTCACAGACAACAAGCGACTCCACCCCTTAAAACCTTAATAGGAACGGATCATGATGGTATCAGTAGCGCAAACGATGCAGGCATTGTGCAAGATTGGGCTGCCAGTGGACATGCGCATTCAGGTGTTAATTGCAGCGATTGTCATAGCCTCACTAAATCGGGCGCTGTCGCTAAAGAGTGGACAAACAAGCCAGACATCGCTGTTTGCGAAAACTGCCACAAGAAAGAAACAAAAGGTTTTTTAAATGGTAAGCATGGTATGCGGCTGGCGGTTAATTTATCCCCGATGACTCCAGAAATGGCGCGTATACCCATGAAAGATAACGCGCATAATAAAGAACTGAATTGTAACAGTTGTCATTCGCCGCATCGGTCCGATACCAAAGAGGTAGCAGTGGAAGCGTGTTTGACTTGTCATGATGATAGTCACAGTAAGGCTTATATAAACTCACCCCATCATCAACTCTGGAAGAAAGAAATTACTGGGGAATTACCTGTAGGCTCAGGCGTTTCCTGTGCTACCTGTCATCTTCCAAGATTACCAGAAAAAGAACATGGACTTGAAAGTATTTTAGTTATGCATAATCAAAACATGAATTTGCGTCCCAATTCTAAAATGATCCGCAGTGTGTGTATGAATTGTCATGGCCTTGGGTTTAGTTTGGATGCATTAGCCGACCCTGCTTTAATGATAAATAATTACTCTACTTTACCTTCTAAAAAAATTAACACTTTAAACATGATCCAAGGACGTAAGATAATGAAAAAACAGTCATCGAGTGATGATTTGAAATGATAGTATAAATTCAGTCTCTGTACCTCAGCACCTATCGCTTTTCAGCAATTCTCATTATGGAACTTAATATAAATCAATAGGTTAAAAATTTAACATATTGATAGTATTGTGCGCCTTGGTCATTTTTTGGTCAAATCGGCAATGACTGCGGTAAAAAATATGAAAATTAAAATATTTTCATTTTTAGTCGATTGATTTTATTGCACATTCCATAATTATTTTTACTGGTATCGCTTCTGGGGACTAAAAATCTTCACTCCGCTATCGCTACGCTTCCAAGATTTTCACCGTAGGAAGTTACGTAGCGGCTAATCAAAATGTTGCTATGGGATGATAAGCTATGAAAAAACTAGATTCTGTAAGAAATACTTTTTACGAGATTTACTCACAAGAAGAATACTCGATTCCAACAAAACTTTCTGTAGGAGAATACGATAATGTTTTACCATTAGCAGTAAAAGAGATATTAATGAATTACTTTGTATCTAATTTAGAAGAAGGTTGTTTTCAATATCCAAGTGATTATTCCCCTATAACAGAGAGTGTAAAAGAGGCTATTCGGCAGTTTAATCATTTAAATACGACTAGCCAAATAGTTTTAACAGCCGGTTCAACAGAAGCGTTAAGGTTGATTTTTGATACTTATCTTAATGATGAGGACTATGTTTCAGCAATTCCCGCTATCTGTAAAAATAGATTACAATCATAGTGTTGTATGACTACGCACTGT
>NZ_FUKJ01000180.1 GCF_900163745.1 Crenothrix polyspora | reverse complement strand
ACCGCATTAGCATCGTCATTTAAATTTCGGGTATACGAGCATTCAGGATAATTTGTGCAGCCTATAAACCGACCATTTCTGCCTAGGCGTATCGACAAGGGGCTGGCGCATTCCGGACATTTTTCATCAATAGTTTCCTGGGTGACATCTTTTCTTTGAACGCTGGCTTCCTTTTCATGAATTAAGCTAGTGAAGGGTGTCCAGAATTCGTACATCAATGGAATCCACTCTTTTTCACCACGCGAAACCGCATCCAGCTCGTCTTCCAAATTAGCGGTAAAATCGTAATCGACGTACTTGGTAAAATGCTCAGTCAAAAACTTGTTAACGATTCTACCTACATCCGTTGGGTAAAAACGCTTAGTCTCCAGCGTGACATATTCACGATTCTGCAGGGTAGAAATAATCGCTGAATACGTGGAAGGGCGGCCTATGCCATGCTCTTCCAAAGATTTGACCAGACTGGCCTCGCCGTAGCGCGGTGGCGGCTCGGTAAAATGTTGGGTACTATTAATATCAAGCAGCGTAACCGGACGACCTTCTTCCATAAACGGCAATAGATTTTCTTTATCATCAGATTCGTTGCTGTCATCCTTGCCTTCCAGATAAACGGTCATGAAGCCAGGAATGGCGATGGTAGAGCCGGTGGCTCTAAAAATATGTTTTTCACCAGCGCAGCTTAAATCCACCGCCACCATATTCAGCGTGGCATGTAGCATCTGACAGGCAATGGTGCGCTTCCAGATCAGCTCGTAAAGCTTAAACTGCTCAATGGTCAAATAGTCTTTGATCTGACTGGGTAGATGACGTGGATAAGTGGGCCTTATCGCTTCATGTGCTTCCTGGGCATTTTTAGATTTGGTTTTAAATTGCCGAGGCTCGTTAGGTACGTTATCAGCGCCATAAATTTCAGTGATCAACGCACGGATTTCTGCTACCGCATCAACGGACAAGTTTACCGAATCGGTACGCATATAAGTGATAAGACCGGCCGTTTCGCCGCCAATATCAATACCTTCGTACAGTTGCTGGGCAACCATCATGGTACGCTTGGTGGTAAAGCCCAGTTTGCGTGAGGCTTCCTGCTGTAAAGTAGACGTGATAAATGGTGGTGCAGGATTGCGTTTTTGCTGCTTTTTTTCCAGCTTGCTAACCAGCAACTGGCCGTCGGCGGCAGCCAGCAGTGTTTGCCGCGCTTCCTCAGCCAATTCCTGGTTATTGAGACTGAACTGGGTGAGCTTTTCACCGTTGTAATGGGTAAGTTTGGCTTTAAAACCTTGCTCTTGCGCGGTTAACAACGCCTCGGTTGTCCAATACTCGCGGGTTTTAAAGGCTTCGATTTCCAGCTCGCGTTCAACAATCATCCGTAAGGCCGGACTTTGTACGCGGCCTGCCGATAAGCCCCTGCGAATTTTTTTCCACAGCAACGGTGAAAGATTAAAGCCCACCAGATAATCCAAAGCGCGACGCGCTTGCTGGGCGTTGATGAGATTAATGGCCAGTTCTTCTGGATGGGCAATCGCTTCCATCACGGCTTTTTTGGTGATTTCATGAAAGGCAACCCGGTGTACCGTTTTGTCTTTCAGTTGCTTTTTTTCGTTGAGCAACTCGTACAAATGCCAGGAAATCGCCTCGCCTTCCCGATCAGGGTCGGTGGCCAGATACAGCGTATCCGCACCTTTAAGCGCCTTGGTGATAGCCTGGACGTGCTTTTGGTTGCGATCAATGACTTCATACTTCATGGCAAAGTCATTATTTGGATCCACCGCCCCTTCTTTAGGGACAAGATCACGGACATGGCCGTAAGAGGCTAAAACCTGAAAATCAGAACCCAAATACTTCTCGATGGTTTTGGCTTTGGCGGGTGATTCTACAATAACAAGATTTTTACTCATTTATTCGATAGTACTAGGAAGTCAGCAGTTAGTGTAAATAAATAGGTACCAGACCATAAACAATATCTTCCATTCTGGAAAAGGCAATTTCTTCATCAGGCTGGCTTAATAACACCATCAGCACTATCCATTTTAATTTTTCTATCGATATTTCTTCATTCCCTAACGCCATTACCCGATCAATGACCAGCTCTCGATTACAAGCATTTAAAATACCACTTTGCTCAAGAAACATAATAAAGCCTCGGCATTCCAAATCCAGCTTAGCGATTTCTTCGGCGCAAAAAATACGAAACGCCGGTGTCACAGTGGGTTTAATTGCCCCCTGAAAGCCCAGTGATTCAAGCCAGTCAAAGGCCTTATTGACTTCGATTTGCTCAAAGCCTGCGGCCAACAATTCTGTGCGCACAACATCACTGTCGGGCAATATTTCCACTTCGTCCTCCATGTAGTTTTCAAACAAATACATGAGGACATCAAACACATTTTCTTTCATAGGGTAGTTATGACTTATTTTATTCGGGTGTAACAACCACCAGCGGTTGTCTCTATATAACCTTGCAGCTCCAAAATCAGCAGCATTGATGAAATCACTTCAACAGATTCACCGGTACTTTCAACCAAACTATCAACAGAAGTTGGGCCAAACATGATGAGATTCAATAATGTTTGTTGCTCCAGGTCAAGCGTTGATTGCACAGCAAACGGCACTAATTTTTCAACCTTATGATTATATTGACTTAACTCCTCAAGAATATCTTCAACAGTTTCGACAAGTTTCGCACCTTGGCGGATCAGTGCATTGCAACCCCGCGCTAACGGGTTATGAATAGAGCCTGGAATCGCAAATACTTCGCGGTTTTGTTCCAGTGCCATACGGGCAGTAATCAGCGAACCACTGTCTTTGGCGGCTTCAACAACCAGCAAACCCTGGGATAAGCCACTGATAATGCGATTTCGCCGTGGAAAGTGATTGGCTTTGGCTAAAGTACCGGGTGGGAACTCTGAAATGATTGCTCCCGTATTCACAATGTCTATTGCCAAATCTTTGTGTTTGGCCGGATAAACACGATCCAGTCCCGTGCCTGCCACAGCAATCGTAAAACCCTGGCCATTTAATGCGCCCCGATGACTGGCGGCATCTATGCCTAATGCCAGGCCGCTGGTAATCACAAAGCCGCACTGACTGAGAATTTTGGCAAAGTCAAAGGCAATATCAAGACCTATAGCGGATGGGTTACGACTGCCAACGACAGCAATTTGCGGGTAGGATAACAGTTCTGGCCTACCCCGTACAAACAACAGCGGCGGCGGATCAAAAATTTCTTTTAATTGAGCGGGGTAATAGGCATGGTTTAGAGTGATGACATGATTGTCTTTGGCCTCTAACCAGGCCAAATCCAGGTCAACACGCGGCCAATCCGGATTTTTGATGGCCTCGATACTTTCGCTTTTTAACCGCAAGGCACTAAGGGATGCAGCAGATTCGTCAAATAACTGAGCGGGAGTGTGGGTTAGCAGCAGCTTGATAAAAGTCCTGCAACCCACGCCTGGCGTGCGCAGTAACGCCAGCCAGTATTTGATGTCCTCTGGGGGCTGGCTGAGCGTACTCAGGGGGTTTGTACTGTATCAAGTACGTGTATGGCCTGTGAAGCTTTCATCACCAAGGCGTAGCTGATATGTTCAAACGGACGAAATACCATCAACGTACCGGCAAACTCATCGGGCAGCTTGACAATATCATTTTTAATCACGCTATAAGGGTCTCTGGCAATTCGGCCACGTCTATAAATATCCAACTCATGACCGGGCAACAACCCCGCATCTGCGCCCCTATCAATCACCACAACATTGTAACGACCAATTTGTGAAACACCACCTAATACACTAATAATACTGGATTTTATAGTTTGCTCTGGCGGTCTTGGAAAATAATTGAGACTGACATTTTCCTCAATATTGGCCATGATTCTATCGCCGATACGAATTTCGCTGTTGGCCTTGGTAATCACCAAGGTGGCTGGATTGCCCTCCTGCTGCAAACTGGCATTGCCAATATATTTGGCTTCGTAGCCCAGAATTTCTTTTGTTTCTGGACGCACATAGGCATCACCCGGCCTGTAGATGGTATAAGACATGGTTTTCGGCTGTACCATGCCGCGCACATAAAGCTTATCGCCGATACCCGCGATAAGATGCTCGCCGGCCAGATCGACAATATACGGGGCACTTTTAAGTTCCGTAGCGCCCACCACGCGCGGGGAAGTCAAAAACTGATCGATTTCATCGGTCGCAATGAGCTGAACCGCTTTCTTGATGTCGGTTACCCGAACACAGGGCGATAATTTTCCGGTAGCGAGCGCATAATTGGTACGACCGGTGGTAATATCCTCATTTTCTAACCCACAATCACCGTTTTCATTAAAGCCCGCTTGACCAGACTGGTATTGCAGGGTATCCCTGGAAAAACTCAGGCGTGGCTTACCATCAACCGTTGAAAAGTATATGGTATCGCCAGGATAGATAAGATGCGGGTTGCGTATCTGGGTATTGTAACTCCACAGTTCTGGCCACAGCGACGGGCGCTGTAAAAACTGCCCGGAAATAGCCCATAAGGTATCACCCTCAACAACGGTATATTGGTCTGGATGATTGGGGTTAAGCTGTATATCATCTGCCCACACGCTCATGCTAAACAGCAATGGCACAAGTAATCTTATCGGTGTTGGAAAAGCCATATCGAGTCCTGAGAGGTCTTTTTTAAGGTGTACGAATTCAAAGTTTAGATGAATTCAGTTAGAATTCCAGTATTCAATTATATTAACGGAGCGGTCGTTGACTATTCTAACCATTCTCGAGTTTCCTGATGAACGTTTGCGCAAAAAAGCAGCCGTGATCAAGGTCATCGATGATACCATCAAAAAACTGGCCGATGATATGCTGGAGACAATGTACGAAGCGCGTGGCGTCGGCCTGGCTGCAACGCAGGTGAACATTCAGCAATGCATCATCGTTATCGATGTCAGCGAAGAAAAAAATGAGCCTTTGTTTTTCATCAATCCGGAAATTATTGAAAAAGACGGCAGTGAAGAATCTGAAGAAGGCTGTCTTTCTGTGCCTGGCTTTTACGAAAAGGTTAAACGCGCCGAACACATCACAGTAAAAGCACTGGATCGGAATGGCAAGCCTTTCGAACTGCAAGCCCGCGACTTACTGGCGGTTTGCATACAACACGAGCTGGATCATCTGGAAGGCAAGTTGTTTGTTGATTATATTTCTTCATTAAAACGACAACGCATTAAATCAAAGCTGGAAAAAATTCATAAGCTGAATCAAGGCCGGTCATGAAAATTGTTTTTGCGGGTACGCCCGAATTTGCCGTACCCAGTCTGCAAATGTTGCTGGATTCCAGGCATGATGTCTGTGCAGTCTACACCCAGCCTGATCGCCCCGCAGGCAGAGGCCGGAAACTGCATCCTAGCCCCGTTAAAGAACTGGCATTACAGGCCGATATTCCGGTTTTGCAACCTCTGTCTTTAAAAAATCCTGACGATTTAGGGCAACTGGCTGCATTTAATGCCGATCTTATTATTGTGGTCGCTTATGGCATGATATTGCCGCAAACAGTGCTGGATTTACCGCGTTTGGGCTGTTTGAATGTACATGGGTCTTTATTGCCACGCTGGCGTGGTGCGGCTCCCATTCAACGGGCATTAATGGCCGGTGATGACAAAACCGGTGTCACCATTATGCAAGTCGTCCTTAAACTTGATGCCGGTGCTATGTTACACAAAGAAGAATGCCCTATCGATAGCCACGATAGCGCCAGTGATTTACACGACAAGCTATCCATACTGGGTGCAACCGGTCTTGCCACCGTGCTGGGACAGTTAGAAAACGGCACATTACACGCCGAAAAACAGGATGAATCGCTAGTCACTTACGCGGAAAAATTATCCAAAGACGAAGCCGTTATAGACTGGTCACAACCGGCGCAACAACTGGATCGCAAAATAAGAGGCTTAAATGCCTGGCCGGTGGCGCAGACACTTTACCAGGGCAACGTGTTAAGAATCTGGCAGGCGCAAGTTATTAGCTCGGACACACAGGACGGACCGGGTACAATCCGTGTCAGTCACAAACATATCGATGTCGCTACCGGACAAGGCAGTTTACGTCTGCTGGAAGTGCAGTTGCCCGGCGGCAAACGTCTGCCTATCGAGGCTTTTCTTAATGCACATGCCGTTAATGGCATTAAACTAGGTTGATTATCCAGTGAATACACGTCTGATTGCCGCACAGGTTTTGTCCCGGATATTAGACGACAGACAATCGCTAACAACCGCCCTGGATACGGCTTTGCAAAACATCGAATCTAGCAAAGACCGCGCTTTTGTACAGGCACTTTGCTATGGTGTGTGCCGTCATTATCACCGGCTGGATTTTATCCT
>NZ_FUKJ01000201.1 GCF_900163745.1 Crenothrix polyspora | reverse complement strand
GCCAGCTATTTGTCAATGGCCACTAAAGCCCCTTACCTTATAAGTTTGGCGAAGGTGTTGCTCGATAAGATGAGTTAAACATAGGATGCTGCCGACATAAGGAGATGCATCATTCGAGAGACATAAGAATTAACGCATAACGGACTATCGCCGAATTCACATGCCAAATGCAACATGGTTTTTTACCATAAACCTTGCCGAGCACCATAACAACCATTTGCTGGTTGAAAATATTGATTCCTTTACACGGCGTTTCGTTATGTAGAACTCCAACTTCTAAAACTAAAGAAGCCGGAGCATCTTACCCCACAATATCCAACAAAAGCTTGGAGTCGTGGTCAACTGACAGCTCAAGTTTACCATCAAGAGCCACCGTCCCAGCTTACAGATGTTGGCTTCATGAGCGCCTTAGCTTCTGCAATAAATTTCAGGCTTGCATCATAATCACCTGACTTAACCGATTTTTTGGCCGATCTCAACTTAGGCCGAACGCGATCTAATGCCATTGAGCTATTTCTTCTTTGTGCTTCTGCAAGCTTTAATGCCGCATCAGCTACCTCAAAAAAACCTTTATCGTCTTGCCTAGTAGCTAATTCGACCATATTGTCACACAGCGATAACAGCAACGAAAAATCTTCGCTAACTGGATTTCCTGCCGCCTGGGCATTGCCAGACAGAAGAAATGCCAAAAAAAACGCCGTCATCAGTTTAAATACATTCATTTTCTCTCCTGGTTTATTTGTTCTTGTTATATTTACGCACGATGGGCTAAGATCATAATTCACAAAGCCAAAGCTTGAGGTCGAGATAATACTAAGCTTTCCGAAACACAGCAATAAACTCCACATACGCCGTCTGCGGAAACATATCCATCACTCTAATAGCTCATCCGATTGAGTGTTTTGTTAGGTAATACAAATGGCATAATGTCATCAAAAAGAGAGTCGTTTATCGCACCATAAGCGCAATATTCTGCAATCGCATTGGCGATAAATGTACCGAGATTTACAGGTACAGCATTGCCTATCATCTGTTCCAGGTTTGTTTTAGTACCTGAAAACTTAAAGTCGCTAGGAAATGTTTGTATATAGCTACGTTCAATCGTGGTCAATGGCCTAACTTTTTCCAAATCGGCATCCACAGGATCACAGGTATTCAATTTATAGCCCTTGGGTACAGGTCTATTAACGCCACGCACAGTGGGACTTGGCTCATCAATGGTAAATACACCTCTTCGGTTGTAGTTTCTTGGGTGTCTATAGTAAAGTTCAACACCCAGTTGATTACCCAAATAATCGCGGATGGTCATTTGTTTTTCGGAAAGATTTTTCCTAATTGTATTGGTAAGTTGATTGTGACTATCACCCAAATGCCCAACCATAAAAAACCGTGTCCTCGCTTGAGGAACTTTGCAAAAAGAGGCATCCAGTATAACTGCTGTAAGACCATATCCTGCATTTGAAAATTGCTCCACAACATCAGTGAGAATATGGCTTTTTTTTATTTGTTCCACGTTTTCCATAACAAACCATTTAGGTTTTATAGCACAAATAATATTTGCAAAATGATAGGTTAAATCAGCTCTACCTTGAGTAATGTCTCGTTTCCCTGCGCTAGAGAAATCTTGGCAAGGCGGGCCGCCCATTATTAAATCTGGAGGATACGCTCTTATCTTCCCAATGGCTTCAATTTCATTGGTCAAGTCTTGGTTAAAAATGGGGTGAGTAAAATTTTCCTTATAAACATCAATTGCTGGCTGCCAATAATCAAATGCGGCCAATACGTCATAGCCCGCTTTTTCAAAGCCTAAGGACAGTCCTCCACATCCCGCAAACAAGTCGACGCACTTCATTCAAATAGCCTCGGTGAGTTGAATAAAATAGCATCAAATCGTCTTTCTGGGCTGAGTAGATTTTGCCCGCCACCCAGTATAATTTCTTTGATTTGAGATTTTGTTATGACCGGTTTTATCAACCTAGGACAGGTCATATACCTATTGGTTACATTACCCGCTGAAGCAAAGGCCTTATCGTTTTTAGTGTTGTATGAAAGATTGTCGATAATTTTTTTATGATCAAACTTTGTGTTTTCTTTGATATCACGAAGCATTTTATACAGCCAAATAGCTGTTCTGGTTTGCCGCGTTATGGACTTTGAGTCTTTACTGCTGTTGGCTATTTTTGCAATAAAGTGACTAAATCCAGCATTGCTCCAAACAAACATATCCAAGCAGTTTTCAGCCAGCTCAGGTGACTTTCCTATTGTCTTCCAAATAGGTTGGAGTAAAAAGGCGTGTTGACCTTGTTCAAGAGCAATAGAAACTATTTCAATAGCCCTGACAATCTGATCTATTTTTTTAAGAACAAGATTAGCGTCAGACCAATCTTTAATTTTTATATCAGGAAGTAATTCGTTGAGTTTATCTGAAAGCCCCGCTGCAATACTACACGCTAAATAAACAATGGTATCTGGCCTTACAACAATTTCACTGCCATATAGACCTTCATCAAAATCACAAGTCGTGTTGTCTGGCAAGGCAGTAAGTTTTACTTCAAGCCCTGCCAAACATTCACCCGTACCTTCTCTTTGGACAACTAAATCTGTTCTTGGCAAAGAACCAATGACATATTTTTGATATGGCGTATGTTGCGCTTCGAAAGCAAAATAGGCATCTTCGTCGTCGGCTTTTATACCGAAAATAGCCTGTATTGAAATTAAAGCGGGCGTGAATTTACCACTTGAAATGGAAAGATAATTTGCTGGTATATCTTTTGAAGCAAGGTAACAACACAGCGCGGCCGGAAAAGACGAGTTAAACTGGTTTTTGCCCCATGTTTCTCTTTGGGTAAAATCTCTGTTAGTTTTTTTAAGACCGAATAAGCCAGGTTGTACGCTATTCATTTCCTAAACACCGCCATAGACTCCACATGCGCGGTCTGCGGAAACATATCCATCACCCCTGCTTTCACTAATTTGTAACCCATCTCGTTAACCAAAATCCCCGCATCACGCGCCAAAGTAGACGGATTACACGACACATAAACAATCAACTCAGGCTGCCATTTTTTAAAATATGGCAATACGTCCGATGCACCGGCACGCGAGGGATCCAGCATAATCTTGTTATATTTTTGCTGCGCCCACGGTTGGGCGCTAATATCCTTACTTAAATCAGCGGCATAAAATTCCACATTACTCAGATTATTGTGCCGAGCATTTTCTTTGGCATGGTTAACCAACGGTTGATCGCCTTCAACACCCACGACTTTTCCTGCATATTTGGCCATCGGCAACGTAAAGTTACCCAAGCCACAAAACAAATCCAGCACGGTGTCGTTTTCGTTTAAATCCAGGGTCGCCAAGACGCGATTAATCATCTGCCGGTTAATCTCGTAATTCACCTGAGTGAACATAGCGGGGCGAAACTTGAACTCTATATCATGATCCGGCAAGGTATAAGTGAGCATCACGCTGTCTTCACTATTCAGCGGCTCAATGGTATCTGGGCCTTTGGATTGCAAACACAGGGTAATCTCATGGTGTTTAGCAAAGTCGGCCATTATGGTTTTATCGGCATCGGTAGGCGGCTCCAATACGCGCACAGCCAGCACACAATCCGTATCGCCAATCGCCACTTCTATTTGTGGAATTTTATCCCGAATGCTCAACTCGCTGATCATTTCACCTAGGGCAATCATCTTCAAACCGACCTTTGGATTCATCACCATACAATTACCGATTTCCGCTAAAAACGGATTGCGCCGCTCCCTAAAACCTACCAGCACCCGCTCTTTTTTGGCGACGTATTTAACACCCATCCGTGCCTTACTGCGATAGCCCCAATGTGGGCCGATTAACGGTTCCCAAAGCTGCGGAATTTCAACTTTACCGATGCGTTTAAACTGCTCGATCAGCAAATCCTGCTTAACCGTAATTTGCGCAGACGCTTGCACATGCTGAAAACTGCAACCACCACAAACACCGTAATGTGGGCACGGCGCTTCGGCTCTAATCGGCGATGCTTTTAGTACTTTGACCACCTTACCTTCAGCGTAGTCTTTGCGAATTTCGGTGTAGATAAATTCCACCTCTTCGCCGGGCAAAGCTTCATCAATAAACGTAGCTTTGCCATCGACATGCGCCACACCACGGCCATCATGCGTTAAAGACTGGATGGAGACTGCAATCGGCGTAGTCGGCAAGGGTTTTCTTTTTGATCTTGACATGTTTATTTTTGTTTCCAGTTGCCGCCTGATTGATACCACCAGCCGGATTGTGCGTTGCTGATCCACTGAGCAGCAAAGGTTGATTTAATTTGTGCCGCCCATTCAGGATGGCCATTGGCATTAGCGATGGCTTTGTACAAGGCCATACGATCGGCGTTTTCAGCGGCAATCAGTTTATTGATTTGGTTTTTATCTTTTAGCGCAATACTGCCGGCATCCTTCACCGCCAACATGCCATCAGACTTAATACCCACCGAGCCATTGCCGTAAAACACCCGCAAAGTAGCAAAGCGATTTTCCATCGTAGCGCGTAGGCGACTAATATCCGGACTATTAATCGATAAATCCGCTTCACCGGCCTGCGCGGATGAAATAGCCACACTAATGGCACTATCGATCATCTTATACAGGCTGATTTGCCAGTCGGATAACTCGGCTTTAGGTTTAGGTTCCACTTTTTTGGGTGGCGCACTTTGTATGTCTTTGATGATTTCATCAGCGACTTTTTCAGCGGCGGCGGCAGGAAAATAAATATTAATGGTGACACAAGCCGTCAATAATAATGCCGTTAAAACAGATATTTTTCTCATGATACACTCCAGTTATTTAATTGATGTGACTTTTAATTTGTCCACGGAAAACACAAAAAACACAAAAAAATTAATAAGTTATATTTTCCCTCATCCCAACCTTCTCCTTTATGCCCTTTGAGTATACTGGAGAAGGAGCTTGAAATTTGTGTAGATACTTATGCCAAATAGCACAGCGGCACAGCACTTCCCGCTTTTTTAAAGCGGGGTGAACTAAACTATCAAATCCGTTCATCACTTCCTAAGCTCATCTATTTTTCCGTGTTTTTTGTGTTTTCCGTGGACAATCTCAACATCATTTAACAATGACTTCCTCAGTGGTAGAAATACGACCGAGCCGTTCCACCAAAACCTCCCAGTCAACCTGCGGATTATAGCCCATCACATCTATCCTCGGCAGACCGCCGCCTCTAATCAGATAATAACCTTGCGGTGTGGTTTCCACGCCCATCATCTGACAAACACCCTTATTCAGATAACACCCCACGCCGATTTTGTCATAGCCGAAGGTATCAAACAGACTCAAAAAACTGCGTGACAGTATATCAGTTGCACCACCGCCACCAATGCTGGCGATATTTTGTACCGCTTTTTGGCTGATTCTATGACGGGAATCATCGTTGTCCGGCGTACCCAGCCAGGCAAAAAAGTGTGTCGGATGCCAATTTTCCAGCGTTAACTGTTTAACAGAGCCGGATAATCTGCCGGTAATATTGCCGAATGAAAATTTGCGGGTGATTTGGTCAAGATCAAGATTGTCCAGCACAAAGTCGCTGTAAACCACGGGATAATCCGAGAACAATCCCACTGAGGCCAGATTAGTTAGCGTGATGCTGCCGTCAAAAACATTAACGCTTAATTCACCGCCCAGACGCAAGGTTTTATCACGGTAACTCACGCCGGGAATATGGCCACTGATTTTGCCGGATAACGGTGTCCAGTTCATCACCTTGGATAGCTTTTCCAAGGACACATTATCTATCTTGCCGGTAAAAGCAATATCCGGTTCCTCCTGCGGTTTGGCGTACCAACTCAATTGATTGGCAGTGATTGTTCCGCCCAAAAAGGGCAACCGGGCTGATTGGGTGAGACGAAAATTATTCGCCCAGGCACTTAACTCCACTTGTGCTGGCCCTATCGGCAAATTAAACAAAGACATAGACTGCCACCCCAGATGCGACAACTGAACCGGAAAAGGCCTGCTCGACCAGTTCACCAAGCCAGAACCTTCTTTAACCCGTAAGCGATGTCCGGTATCTTTAACCGTCAACTTGTCAAAGTTTACTGTCGCACTCCTTAATGTCTGCTGAGCCACTGCAAAATGTGCGTTTACGTTACCTTCCAAACTAACGCCTTCAACAGTAGCGGGATCAAAATAGGGCTTAACATACACCAAAAACAAGTTCTGTAATCCCAAACTTGTCAGATTCAAATCGGCTTTTTCCAACTGTATTTTTTTCGCATAACTGATAACGGCCGTGCCAGTTAACACAGCGGTATCAGGGTGTTGGTAGTTGATATTTTCAATCGTAACACGCTTGTTTTTGGCATTCCACTGCCCTTTTGCATCAACAACGACAGGTTTTGTAGCCACTTCCAAATACACAGGGTCAACATACAAAGCCCCTTTGTTGATACTGGAATGAGTTTGCCACTGCCACAAGCCGTGATCGTTTTGCCCTGCTAACTGACTATTTAGCGTCAACTTTTCCGTGGCAAACTCGCCGTTTTTGTTTTGCACAGTGACTTCAACCAGATCGCTACTCAACTTAACCTGTTGAACATCCAAAGCTACGCCCGATGCCATCAGCTTCACATTCGCTTTACCGCTTTTAAATTGCAGCGGCAACTTTGGGAAATAGCTTTTCAATTGCCTGCCATTAACGTTCTTGGCATCCACATCCAGTTGCCAATGTTTATCGTGCATGTTTGCCTGCACGAACACTTCACCATTGGCCACTTTCATATTTTTTAAGGCAAAAGATTGCACAGTAACCTGCTTGTTGTTCGCATTCCAAAGCCCTTTGGCATCAATCACTATCGGTTTTGTGCCAACTTCAAAATGCACCGGATCGGCATACAAACCACCTTTGTGTATGTCGGCATGATTTTGCCAATGCCACACACCCTGATTATTTGTCGCGGTTAACTGGTTATTCAAAGCTAAATTTTCGGCGCTGAACTGGCCGTCTTTACTCTTGACTTGGACTTGAATCAGTACTGTATTCAAGGTAAGTTGTTTGACATCCGAAGCTACCCCGGATGCTGTCAGCTTAAAACTGGCTTTGCCGTCTTTAATATCAATCGGCACCGATGGCAAATAGCTTTTTAGCTGCTTAACATTAACATTTTTGGCATCAATATCGACTTGCCAACTATTATTGTGCATGTTTGCCTGCACCAACAGCGCACCGCCCAGCATTTTTAAATGCGTTAAAGTGAGCGAGCTGTTTTTCCTGTTAAGGCTAAAGACAAAATCCGTAGCTGGCGATTGCCAACGTCTGGACTGTAGATTGGCGTGCCCTTGCTGGCACACGATTTCATCAGACCGCCACACAAACACCGCGCAACTGATATTGACGAACTTAATATCATCAAACGGTTTGGGTAGCTTTAAGCTAGTCATGCTGAGTGCCAGCTTTTGCGTCGTGTGGTTAATATTGTCAAGGCCGATACTCATGCCGTCTAACTGCCAGCCTTTAGTCATGTAGGTATCGATTTTAAGCGTGGCCTGATTCAAGGCATCAGCCGCAGGCATGGCTGACAATAACATAGCTAGCAAAAAACACTTAATCCATTGCATCTAATTTGCTGAAGTTAAGTATTTTATCCACAAAAAGCACAAAAATACTGCGTAGCATCTGTCGATTAACGAGTCGCTTGGGTAATTTTACACCTGCATTGCTTTTGCTCACGCCATTACCCATCAATTTTTGCTTTTTTGTGTCTTTTGTGTCTTTTGTGTGTTCCGTGGACAAAAAACTAATATCAGAGACTTGCAGGCGTGTGCCGCTAGTACTAGTAATGACTGAATCTTACGAGGCAAACACACCCGTAGACAAATACCGATCCCCACGATCACAGACAATAACCACAATCACCGCATTCTCAACTTCTCTGGATAACTGCAAGGCCGCATAAATAGCTCCGCCCGATGATACACCCGCAAAAATGCCCTCTCTAGCAGCCAGTTCACGGGTGGTGTTTTCCGCTGAAATCTGGTCAACATCGATAATTCTGTCAACCCGATCCGCCTGATAAATTTTCGGCAAATATTCTTTTGGCCAACGCCTGATGCCAGGGATTTTCGAATCGCCTTCCGGTTGCACACCGATGATTTGAATCGCCGGATTTTGTTCTTTCAGGAATTTAGACGTGCCCATAATCGTGCCGGTCGTGCCCATAGAACTGACAAAATGGCTGATTTTGCCGTGCGTATCGCGCCAGATTTCAGGCCCCGTGCCTTCATAATGAGCGCGTGGATTATCGGGATTAGAAAACTGGTCGAGAATACGCCCTTCACCGGCTTGCTCCATAGCCCGCGCCAAATCAATCGCCGCTTCCATACTGCCTGCCGAGGGCGTCAAAATAATTTCTGCCCCATAAGCCTTGATAGATGCGCGGCGTTCTTCACTCATGTTATCAGGCATAATCAACGTCATCTTATAGCCTTTAATCGCCGCCGCCATCGCCAAAGCAATACCGGTATTGCCGCTAGTGGCTTCAATTAACCGATCACCCAGTTTAATTTCCCCGCGTTCTTCCGCATGTTTAATCATGCTCAGCGCCGGACGGTCCTTAACCGAGCCTGCCGGATTATTGCCCTCCAGCTTGGCCAAAATGACATTGCTGGACTGCACAGCTAAACGTTGCAATCTGACTAACGGCGTATTGCCGACAAAAGATTCAATAGTGGGAAAAGTCATGGTTCTGCTTACCAAAATGAGTGATGCCGGATTATCCCATAAAACCAGTAGTTACCGCGCCCTGGATTTAAGCTGACAATAAGCATTACATAGGAAAATTTATCAAAGAGACTGTGCTATTGCTATTTGCCACATCACCAAAATTAATTTGTAAAATTTTTAGACAAAAGCTCGCACAATCCAAAAAAACTACTACGCTTATTAATAGATAAGGTTTCTAACAAGCTGTGTAGAACCGATCTCTTTTTTACATAACCCTGTCTATCAACTACAACATACGATTCAACTTCTTATAAAGATGTTCCGAATTAATGTGCAAACACTCTAACAACACGTTTTGCTATGAATGACGATAACAATATATTTCTTGCCTCATCCAATGTCTTGACCAAAATTGATGTCAAGGATTTGCAAATAGGTATGTACGTTTCCAAGCTGGATAAACCCTGGCTGGAAAGTGAGTTTCTATTCCAGGGTTTTGAATTAATGAACCAAGCGGATGTTGATGCCGTTAAAAAAGAGTGTAAATTTGTTTTTATCGATATCGAAAAACAAAATAAACACCACAAAGCCAAGTTTGCTCTCCCTAAAGCCCCAGAAGCTAATAATTCAGCCTATGAACGACGCTCATCTTTTACCAATGAGATCGAAAAAACCCAAGAGGTTTTCCAAAAAAACAGCTCTCTGGTAAAAAGCTTTATGGATGGCGCTGCTCTGGGGCGCGGCATTAATGTCGACATTGCCAAAAAAGCGGTGGCGGAATGCGTTGAGTGCGTACTTAAATCACCTGATGCTATTTTATGGATGACGCAATTAAAAAATAGAGATTTATACACCGCCCAGCACAGTATGAACGTGTGTTTATTGGCCATCCTATTGGCTCGACAAATGAAGTTGTCTGTAGATGAACTTAACCAGGTTGGCTTATGCGGCATGATGCACGATATGGGAAAAATGCTGGTACCTTTAGAAGTGCTCAACAAACCAGGGCGATTTGAGCCGCATGAACTGGCACTGATGAACAAACACCCGGAATATGGGCGCAACTTATTAATAAAAAGTAAAGACATGTACGGCGGCGCTATTGACGTTGCTTACAGCCACCACGAGCGCATGGACGGTAAAGGCTATCCGCGCGGTCTGACGGGGGAACACCTCAGCCAGGAAACTCGTATAGTCACCATAGTCGATATGTACGATGCCATGACCAGTGATCGTGTCTATCAAAAAGGCCGCAGCCACCGCGATGCCATTGATGACATGCTTAAAATGCGTGGCAGCCACCTTGATCCGGGCTATCTGATTAAATTTATCGAAGCATTAGGACTATACCCAGCGGGAAGCATTGTGGAAATGAGTAACGGTGAAGTAGGTGTGGTTACCGAAGTTGATCCTACGCATCAGATGCAACCCAAAGTTATGCTGTGTCTTGATGAAGACAAAAAGCTAAGACCGCCCAGACATATTGATTTATTGAAACTGGATTTGGATGCACATGGTAAAAACTACAAAATAAAACGTCTTGTTAATGGCCATGATCATGGCATCGACAATGAAATAATTAATAGTTATTTGCAAAAATCGCGGGCCGATTCGGAATTGGTGTAGTCATTTTTGTGCAGGTGCAAACTTCGCACATAGGCATTCACACCTACAACCGTCTCTTTTACTTAACTTAATGGTAGTAGGTGCAAAGGCAGATTCAACAAATTAACACAACTATTTTTGTAACTACTCAGTCCTCCAAAAAATAGGGTGCAACATTTTTATCTATCCACGGAAAGCACAAAAGACACAAAAGGTTTTCAGTAATAATTTTTTTACGACAAAATATCCACACACTTTTCCGTGTTTTTTGTGCTTTCCGTGGACTTTTTTAACATCTACTGAGTAGTTACCTATTTTTCATAAAGGCTCGGCGTATAATAAAATACAGTCTGACTTTATGAAGGTAACCGTTTGAAAGCACACGATGCAATTCCCCAAGACATTGATTTAGCGCACAGCAAACCCTCAGGCCACGATCACGGCCAGTGCGTTCAGGATGCATTGCTTACCGCTGAGCATTTGTGCCTGCAACGCGGTGTGCAGCTCACGCCAATTCGCCAGCAAATACTGACGCTGATCTGGGAAAACCACAAAGCCGTTAAAGCGTATGAACTGCTCGACAAGCTCAAACCGCTGCAAACTGCCGCCAAACCTGTAACCATATACCGGGCATTGGATTTTCTGATTGAACAAGGCTTAATACACCGCGTAGAAAGTCTAAATGCCTTTGTAGGCTGTCGCTGTCCAACGTTGCAACATGAACAATTATTACTCATCTGCAATCAATGTAACGACGTTGAAGAACGTTCTGCGTCGCAGGTTATGCAAGCATTGTCCTCTGAAATCAAACAAGCCCATTTTATTGTCCACAGTAAAGCCATTGAAATTCATGGTATTTGCCAAAAATGCGCAACATTAAACGGTGATTAATCCTAACTGATCGATCGCATTCACGGCACTTTAGTTGATTACAGATAACATCACTAACTGATGCCATTTTTTTGCAGTTAAAAATGTTATGTTATAACATATCAATCTAACCACTAAAGCCACGCCACCTTCCCTTACTCTTATGAACAAACTCATCGCAACTTTTTTACTGTCATCCACTGCGCTGACAAATATCGCTACCGCTGATGACAACGCTGTCCAGGAACTCGAAGACATTGTCGTTACCAGCGATGGTTTAAAACAGGCCACTTCAGAATCGGCAAAACCCGTTACTGTATTATCGGGGGAAGTTTTGCGCACTAAAGTCGGCCAAACTATCAGGGCAACCGCATATAAATTAAGTTAAAAATCAAGGATACTATTCGTTTTCTACAGAACGGTATCCATAATGAATGGTTTAATAGAGGCATTTTCAAATCTTGAAGATCCCAGGGTAGATCGGCACAAAATACATAAATTGATCGACATCATTGTGTTAACAATTTGTGCGGTAATAAGCGGAGCAGAAGGTTGGGAAGCTATTGAAACATTTGGAAAAACAAAAAAAGATTGGTTACAAAAGTT
>NZ_FUKJ01000407.1 GCF_900163745.1 Crenothrix polyspora | reverse complement strand
GTTACTTTTACCTCTGGCTAGCTATTGAGTCATTATTTATTTACGCCGTGCCTTAGCGCGTATGGATTCCTGATTGATGTCGTCGCGGTTTTCCCAAATGCCCGCACAGCTGAAAAAATCAGCTTCGGACGTTGATTCATTGGCTGATATTTCTGTTGCATCGGGGCTAGCTTCATCTAACAAGATAACTTTAATTTTTTTACCGTTCCAGGATTGTTGATTGCTGGGTAAGGTAATCACGCCGTTATGGGCGGTCGTTTGAAACTCGACTGCGTTCATTTTTTTGCCTTTATTCGTTTGTGATTGACGTTACGTGTACTTTACACAAAATCAGCTTGGTTTACATGAGATTTGCCAATTCAAGCTTCAGTTGGCGCAATTGTGCATTCAATTCCACCTTGCGGTATATAGAAGCTGGGAAAATCCTACGCTAGCGCAGTTATGAAATGCCGATAGCCTTACGTAATAATCGATATGCCCTGTTAGCAAAACATCAGTTAATGATTGACAATAATCCAGTGAACTGATATTTTTGAAAGTTAGCACTCAAATTATAAGAGTGCTAAATTTAAGCAAATCAAGGGGTTGATGTGAGCAGTACGCAAGTTTTGAATGGGCGGTCGTTACAACTGTTAAAGATGTTAATTGAACGCTATATCAGCGATGGCCAACCGATAGGTTCAAGGACATTATCCAAAAACTCTGATTTAAAATTAAGCCCCGCCACCATACGCAACGTCATGGCCGATCTGGAAGAGATGGGCTTTTTACACTCACCGCACACTTCCGCAGGTCGCATCCCGACCGCCAGTGGCTATCGTTTGTTTGTTGACTCTTTGCTAACCGTAAAACCCTTGGAATCCACCGAATTATCCCGCGTACACCAAGAGTTAACCGCTCATGATGGCAATAAGGCGATTATCAGCCGCGCCTCGCGGTTGCTGTCTGAATTAACACAAATGGCGGGCGTGGTGACCTTGCCCAAACGAGAGCTGGTGTGTTTGCGGCATATCGAATTTTTGCCGCTGTCCAATGCCCGTGTCCTGGTGATTTTTATCACTAATGAACAGGAAGTTCACAATAAAATCATTCAGACCTCGCGTGCCTTTAGCGCATCGGAATTACAGCAGGTTGGTAACTACCTCAACGCTATATACAGTGGCCGAAGCCTTGCAGCAGTGCGTGAATCGGTATTGAAAGAATTACAGGACGACCAGCAACGCATCAGCCAAAGCCTACTCGATGCCGTCAAAATAGCGCAACTGGCATTTGAAGACGAAAATCCCAAAGAAGATTACGTGCTGACCGGCGAAACCAATCTGATGGAATTTTCCGAACTGGCGGATCGTGACCAATTAAAAAAACTGTTTAATGCCTTCAACCAGAAGCAGGATGTCATTTATCTACTCGATCAGTGCATGAAAACCAACGGCGTACAGATTTTTATTGGTGAAGAATCCGGCTACAAAGTCTTCGACCAATGCAGCTTGATAACCTCATCGTATTCGATCAGCGATGAAGTGGTGGGCGTTTTGGGCGTGATTGGCCCAACGCGCATGGCATACGAAAAAATCATCCCGTTTGTCGATATTACCGCAAAATTATTAAGCGCAGCCTTGAATCCCAAGCCAACATCCCCATAGTTAAATAAAACTTAACTACCCACAGGAAACCCAAAATATGAGTATCGATCAGGAAACACCTGAAATTCAGGATGACACTGAAAATCACGAACACACCGAAGTACTTGAATTAGAACCCACTGTCGAAGGGTTACAACAAGCTCTGGCTGAGACCGAGCAAAAAGCGCAAGACAACTGGGATAAAGCCGTGCGCACGATGGCGGAAATGGAAAACCTGAAAAGGCGCACCCAAAAGGATTTGGAAGACGCGCATAAATTTGCCCTGACCGGTTTTGCCAAGGAAATGCTGGCCGTATTGGACAGTCTGGTATTGGGTTTGCAGGCGGCGACTGGCGATAGCGAAGAAGTCAAAAAATTTCGTGAAGGCAGCGAACTGACCATTAAACAATTTGAAGCCGCGTTTGCCCGTTTCAAAATTGAAACCATTGATCCCATCGGCCAGCCCTTTAATGCCGAACACCATCAAGCAGTGCTAGTGCAGGCTGTGGAAGGCGCTGAACCCAATTCTGTGGTCAATGTCTTTCAAAAAGGCTATCTGTTAAATGGCCGTTTGCTGCGCCCTGCGATGGTTGTGGTGGCAAAAGCCGCAGAAAAACCGTTAGAAGACAATTAACAGGCTTGAAGACAATAAAACAGCCCCCATATTGGTATCAACATTTACAACATCTATTAAAGTCTGGAGTATAGTCAATGGCTAAAATAATCGGAATCGATTTAGGAACCACCAACTCATGTGTCGCAGTGCTGGAAAACGGCGTTGCTAAAGTTATCGAAAACAGCGAAGGCGCACGTACTACGCCGTCTATCATCGCCTTTACCAGTGATGACGAAGTATTGGTAGGACAATCTGCCAAGCGTCAAGCGGTTACCAACCCTAATAACACGCTGTTTGCCATCAAGCGTTTGATTGGTCGCCGTTTTAAGGATGATGTCGTACAAAAAGACATCAAAATGGTGCCCTACAAAATCGTCGAAGCAGAAAACGGCGATGCGTGGGTGGAAGTGCGCGGCAAGAAAATGGCCTCGCCAGAAATTTCAGCGCGTATTTTAATGAAGCTTAAAAAAGATGCCGAAGCCTATTTAGGCGAAGAAGTCACCGAAGCAGTTATCACCGTACCGGCGTATTTCAACGATTCACAACGTCAAGCCACCAAAGATGCCGGTCGTATTGCCGGTTTGGAAGTCAGGCGTATTATCAACGAACCGACGGCCTCGGCGTTGGCGTTCGGCATGGACAAACCCAAAGGCGACACCAAAATTGCCGTGTACGATTTGGGTGGTGGAACCTTTGACGTATCGATTATCGAAATTGCTGAAATCGATGGCGAACACCAGTTTGAAGTATTGTCCACTAACGGCGATACCTTTCTGGGCGGCGAAGATTTTGACTCGCGCATCATTGAATATCTGGCCAGCGAATTCAAAAAAGAAACTACGGTTGATTTGCATAACGACCCGTTGGCGCTGCAACGCTTGAAAGAAGCTGCTGAAAAAGCCAAGATCGAGTTGTCATCCACGCAGCAAACCGACGTTAACTTGCCATACATCACCGCTGATGCTACCGGCCCCAAGCATTTAAACGTTAAATTAACCCGCGCCAAACTGGAATCGTTGGTAGACGAATTGATTGAGCGCACCAAAGGCCCTTGTATTACGGCGTTAAAAGATGCGGGTTTGTCAGCGTCAGACATTAACGATGTCATTTTGGTTGGCGGTCAAACCCGTATGCCAAAAGTGCAGGAAATGGTCAAAAACATTTTCGGCAAAGAACCGCGTAAAGACGTTAACCCTGATGAAGCGGTCGCCTTAGGTGCTGCAATTCAAGCCGGTGTATTGGCAGGTGACGTTAAAGACGTATTGTTATTGGATGTTATCCCGTTGTCTTTAGGTATTGAGACTATGGGCGGCATTATGACCAAGTTGATTGAAAAGAACACCACCATTCCAACGAATGCGTCACAGGTGTTCTCCACCGCTGATGACAATCAAACTGCCGTCACCATCCATGTGTTGCAAGGTGAGCGTGAAAAAGCCTCGGCGAATAAATCATTAGGCCGTTTTGATTTGGCGGATATTCCGCCAGCATCACGCGGTATTCCGCAAATTGAAGTGTCGTTTGACATTGATGCCAACGGTATCTTGAACGTA
>NZ_FUKJ01000096.1 GCF_900163745.1 Crenothrix polyspora | reverse complement strand
GACCCATGCCGCGTCCGGTGCTGTTGTCGATGTGGCCTGCTGTCATCAATCCTAAGCCGCAACGCTTCACCACCATTTCCACTTGGAAAGGCAGGGCTACTTTTGCGTGGCAGGGGGTCGAATCCGGCGAAAAATCGGATAACTGGCTGCAAGTCATCGACCTTCCTGCCGCCAGTGGTCAGGCAATGGAAATTGCACTGCGTATCGATTCTAAAGATGCGCTAGGCGATCGGGCGATATTTGAAGATCGGGACTGGATTATTACTGATCCCAGCCTTTTGCGTAGCTTTGAGGATTATCGTGATTATATCGGACAATCGCATGCCGAATTCAGTGTTGCCCATAACCGCTACGTTGAATTCAATACGGGGTGGTTCAGTGACCGCAGTGCGCTTTATCTGGCTAGCGGCAAGCCCGTGTTGGTGCAATCCACTGGCATTGAAGACCATTTGCCGACTGGCAAGGGGCTACTGACGTTCTCAACAACCGATGAGGCCTTGGCAGGTATCGAGGCCATCAACGCCGACTACGAAGGCCATTGCCAAACAGCACGCGCGATCGCCAAGCAATATTTTGATTCTTACCGAGTGTTGACGGAAATACTTGAGCAAATAGCCGATTAATTCGAACTCGCGCTACACATCCCAGTAGTTAACTACTACACGCAATACTTTATTAAAATAATATTACAAGGCGATGAACCTTGCGTATATTTTTTGACATTAACCAACTAAAGAAGACAGAGCAATCACGCCATTTTTTTGGTGCTCCGATTTCAAAGAGATCATTATTTTTTATTGTATTTTGTTGTAAAAATAATGCTTTGTTAAAGACGGGTTAGGCATACTAACCTGACTGCATGTGGGCTATAAGCATGAGTTTTACCGACTATAAAATAGCTAGTGGACAACCTAATTCAGCTAAACCCGTACTGTTTTTTTACTGTCAGCATTCCTTAGGGATGGGACACCTAGTGCGGGCTTTAACCCTTGCCGAGACACTGGCCGAACGATTTAAGGTGATCTTTCTTAACGGAGGGCGGTTTCCTGACAATGCCGTTGCTCCCAGCGGCATTGAAATTATCAATTTACCGCCACTGGGCATGAGCGATGACAATCAGCTCTACAGTCAGGATGGCCAATATAGCCTGGCCGAAGCCCATGTGTTAAGACGGCAGCTGATATTGGCAACGTTTACGCATTATCAACCGCAAATCATTTTTATCGAATTATTCCCTTTTGGCCGCAAAAAATTTGCTGGCGAGTTATTGCCGTTGTTAAAAGCCACAAAACGCTGCGGAGAAAATCGTCCCCTCGTATTCTGTAGTTTACGCGACATTATGGTGAATGCGCGTAAGGATCAGACTCGCCATGATGATCGGGCCCGCTGGCTCGTTGACCGCTATTTCGATGGTGTTTTGGTGCATTCCGACCCCAAGTTCGCCAGCCTGGAAGAATCATTTAAGCCATCAAAACCCCTTAAGGCTTCCGTGTACTATACGGGCTTCGTCTTGCCTCGGGGCGAATCGTTAGAGAAATCTATTAGACATCAGCAAGTTTTGGTGTCCGCCGGCGGCGGTATGGTGGGCACACCCTTGTTTCAAGTGGCTATCAAAGCCCAGCGTGTATTGTGGGGTAAATTAAAGCTGCCGATGACCCTGGTGGCAGGGCCGTTTTTACCAGAAGCAGATTGGCTTGAATTGCAGGCCCAGTCCGTCACTTGCCCAGGGCTTACCTTACACCGCCATGTTCCTAACATGATCCATTTACTGGCGAGCCACTCAATTTCCGTAAGCCAATGTGGTTATAACACTGTGATGGACATTTTAAAATCGGGTATCCCTGCACTGGTCGTGCCGTTTGCACGGGGTCAGGAAGATGAACAAACCAACAGGGCGAAGCGACTCGAACAGTTGGGCTTGTTGCAGGTGGTGGCTGCGAACGAACTGAGCGTTGCTAAACTTGTTGCGAAAATCGAACAACTGCTTAATTTTACACCGGATGTAGCCGCACTGGAGTTGGGTGGTGCGGCATGCACCGCTGATATTATCCATGATCTACTGTCTAGCCACATAACCCACTTGCCTATTGAAAAGCAGATGGCGACGGGAGTGATATATGTTTAATTGGCTAATGCCGGTGCGAACTGTGTTGGACGAGGCAGAAAAACCAGTGCGTCTCTTTTTTAGGGATGATGATGCAGGGTGGGTAAACGACAGGCTTTATTTATTGCTCGATGAATTCGCATACGCAGGGATGCCGATTGATGTGGCGGTTATCCCCCGTGCTATCAACCACCACCTCGTTGATGAGCTGTTACTCCGCTGGCAACAAGGCAGGCATCTTATCGGCTTACACCAACATGGCTACGGGCATCTCAATCATGAGTCCGCAGGGCGACGCTGTGAGTTTGGTGGCAGCCGCAGCAAAACCCAGCAAAAAGTCGATATCAGCAAAGGGCAGGTAATGCTTAGGGCGGCTTTCGGCAATGCGCTTGAACCGCATTTTACACCGCCATGGAACCGTTGTACGGCAAAAACGGTTGAATGCCTGGAAGAGCTGGATTTTCATCTGTTGTCCAAGGATGTAACAGCGGCGCAATTGGAATCGTCAAAACTGAAACAAGTCCCTGTCCATATTGATTGGAGCAAAATTTTAAAAACTTCCCCCACGCCTTTGGTTACATTAGGGGAAGCCATTGCCGCCCACATCGGGTGCAATGCGGTGACCGGCATCATGCTGCATCATGCCAACATGGATGCGGAAAGCCTGAAACCCTTGGCAGAATTGCTGGCCGTATTGGTAGGCCACAGTAACACGCAGGGCATACGGCTTCGGGATACTTTAGGATATGGAACAGAATGCAAACAATCCGAAAAATTGCCCATGCTTTAGCGGGCATTATGCTTTGCATGGCTTATTCACAGGCTCGCGCCGGAAATTTCGACAAGGAATGGTTCAGGATTTTTGGCCGCTGGGATGGCGATGAATTACGGGCGGACAATATCCAGCTGCGCTTGCCGGATAAAGACACCACCAAGGGGCAGGTGAGCGGCCGGATCGATAAAATTAATTACCAGCAACGCACGTTGTTGATAGGCCCGTTTACCATCAACTGGTCAGATGATACCCGCTTTGACCATATCACCCCAGATCAACTTAAGGTAGGCATGACACTTAAGGTATCTGGCACTATAGCCGGATTAAACCGATTTATGCCACGAAGGATTGGATTAGAATCCAGCCCTTACGCACCAGGTTCATTACAGGTCACCGGCTTAAGCAGCCCAAGTACCGAGCGGCTAGATGGTGAACATGCGTTTACCGTCCTAAATATACCAGTACATACCACACAAAATGGCTATAACATTTTTAAATCACTGATCCGTAGACAGGATGTGCGCCGTCCCGATGACCAGTTCAAGTTTAATTTATTGGGTAAGCCGGTCACTATCGGTGGCGAATATGACCTCAATCCCGTTTTTCGAGATGATTTTGATCTCAAACGCAATGAACAGGATGGTTCAGTCAGGTTGGATCAAGAACTTAAATTAGAAGCGTTTTATCCTATTTCCAATTTTACAGCGGTATTTTTGAGTTTTAAAGGTATTACCGGTTCTCGTTTTAACATGGCCAGTGATTCAACCGACCGTACCGCTGTAGAGCTAGCGCGGGATGAAACCTGGATATTATTTGATCGCATTGCCGGCACCGGATTCGGGCTTCAGTTCGGCAATCAAAACGTATCGGAAACCCGTGAATGGTGGTGGGACAAGGACATGGATGCTTTACGGTTTTATTACAACCACGGGCCGATTCATTTTGAGTTGATGGGCGGCAAACAAATAGGCGGTGAATCCACCTTGCAAAGCATAGACCCTGAACATGATGAGGTCTATCGGGTCATGGGCTTGGCAAGCTGGATGTGGCGTAGTAAGCAAAGGCTGGAGTTTTTCTTTCTTAAACAATGGGATCGATCTTCGCGGGATACGCCAGGACGTGTCATTAAAAGGGTTAACCGCGACACCTATGATGATGATATGGCCTGGTTTGGTTTTCGTGCTATTGGCGAGTTAGGGTTGGACGATTACGGCACTTTAAATTATTGGGTTGATGTGGCGGGTGTTCACGGTGATGAGACGGTTTATAAATACCAATCCATCGACAATACCCCGTTAACGAAGGTTGACAGGGTGAATCAAAATACCGTCAACGGATGGGCGTTTGATATCGGTGCATTCTGGACGCTGCCAGTGAAATATGAACCCACGTTTACCTTGAGCTATGCCCGCGCTTCCGGCGATAGTGATCCCAATCACGGAGGTAATAGTACGTTCAGGCAGACGGGTATCAACCGTAACAAATGGCGTTTTAACGGCGTTAACCGCTTTCGGGTTTATGGCGAATTATTGCGGCCAGAGTTGTCCAATTTAGGCATATTGACAACCGCATTGGGTGTTCGGATGCTCAAGAACAGTTCTATTGAATTGGTCTACCACAAATATGACCAAGTAGAGGCCATAGGCAATCTGCGTGATGCCAATATCAATGCGGCACCTAATGGCATCAATAAGGACATTGGCCAGGAATTGGATTTGGTGATGAATTTTAGGGAATGGAAAAGGTTGGAAATAGGCGTGACAGCGGCGGTGTTTGATCCAGGCAAGGCCTTTGATGATAAAAAAGACCTGGCCTACAGTATTTCCCTGGATGTGAATTACAACTTTTAACAAAACAGACAGGGCTATTGC
>NZ_FUKJ01000199.1 GCF_900163745.1 Crenothrix polyspora | reverse complement strand
CTTTAAGAGTTTACCGCCTTTTCCTCAACAAGAAGCCGCGCGGTTGTGTTATTTGTTATTGATGCAGGGCTTACCTGCTGTAGCTGAAAATAATATCAGTCAATTTGGTGAGGTGATCACGCAGTTACAAGGCTCGGTGGGCGAGCATTTTGCGCCGGTACAGGGCGGTGTGTTTGCCAGTGGCAAAGTTGCTAAAGTCATGCACTGGTTGAAGCAACAGGGTGCGGTGGCGATTGGCCAAACCTCATGGGGACCAACGGGTTTTTGTGCGGTTGACAATGTGGATTTTGCTGAACAATTGGTTAATGAAGCCCGTCAGCGTTTTGCAAATTACGATAAATTGAGTTTTAGTATTGCCAGTGCGCGTAACAGCGGCGGTGAAATTCGGCTTATTTGACGGTCGTGTATTCGGGTTGGATTTTTTGTTATTATGCTACTATCTGCCTTATGGAATACGTATTAACAGATCATGCTCGGAAACGAATGGAAAAACGTCAAATTCGCTCAGAATGGATAAGCGATACGCTGGCTAATCCAGCGAGAATTGAAAGCGATCAAGACGATCCGAATTTGCTTCATGTGCTTAAACCCATAGCAGAACGTAGTTTTCGTATTTTACGGGTAATTTACAACGAAACAGTTTCTCCTGTTGCAATTATCACCGCTTACTTTGACGATGACGTGAAAGATTTATGAAAATTGAATTTGACCCTCAAGCAGACACCGCCTACATTGGGTTTATTGAAGGGGATGTGGCGCGTTCTAAACAACTTGAACCAGGTATTATTGCTGACTTTGATGAGCAAGGGCAACTTCTGGGTCTAGAGATCCTTTATGTTGCTAAACGCTCCTCCGTGAGCGCCCCTAAGCAGGCAGCTTAACCCATAGCTGTAACAGAAAGTTATTTGGGGTAGGTGTTAGTTGCTGCGCGTAGCTTGACCCTTGTCAATTGCCCGCTATTTGTTTATTATTTTTTGAAAAACGGTTGCCTTGCTGATTATAAAAGCATTTGTTTGCTGGTTCGATGATGCAGGGAACCTGGGCTAAGTAATTTTTTGGATGTTTTACTTTTAAGAGAATATGGCACAAAAACTTTATATTCAAACCAACGGTTGTCAGATGAACGAGTACGATTCTGACAAAATGCGGGATGTACTCAACGCGTCGCATGGTTTTGAATTGACTGAAGACCCAAAACTGGCGGATGTTTTACTGTTAAACACTTGTTCCATACGCGAAAAGGCGCAAGAGAAAGTCTTTTCTGCCTTGGGTAAATGGCGCAAGATTAAAGACAAGCGTCCTAATGTGATTATCGGTGTCGGTGGCTGTGTTGCAAGCCAGGAAGGTGCGGCCATCCAAAAGCGTGCGCCTTATGTGGATATGGTGTTCGGTCCGCAAACCCTGCACAGATTGCCGCAATTACTCGATCAAGTCCGTAGCAAACATAAACCTGTCGTTGATATTTCTTTCCCCGAAATCGAAAAGTTTGACAATCTGCCCGCACCGCGTGCCGAAGGCGTTAAAGCCTTTGTCTCGGTGATGGAAGGCTGTAGCAAATATTGCTCGTTCTGCGTTGTGCCTTATACGCGCGGCGAAGAAATCAGCCGCCCGTTAAATGACGTGATCCGCGAAATCACCGTGCTGGCCAAACAAGGTGTGCGGGAAGTTAATTTGCTGGGGCAAAACGTCAACGCCTTTCGTGGCCTGATGGATGACGGTGATATCGCCGACTTTGCCTTGCTGCTGCATTATGTGGCGGCGATTGATGGTATCGACCGTATCCGTTTTACCACTTCGCATCCGGTAGAATTCACTGACAGCCTGATTGAAGCCTTCGCCGAAATTCCCAAGCTGGTCAACCATCTGCATTTGCCGGTACAAAGCGGCAGTGATGCGATTTTGACCGCCATGAAACGTGGCCATAAAGCTGCCGATTATAAGGAAACCATCCGCAAACTGCGTTTGGTAAGGCCTGATATTTGTCTATCTTCTGATTTTATTATTGGTTTTCCTGGCGAAACCGATGCCGAGTTTGAAGAAACCATGGCTTTTATTGATGAAATAGGCTTTGATTTGTCATTTAGCTTTATTTATAGCGTAAGGCCTGGCACACCGGCGGCAGAATTGCCGGATGAAGTGCCGGCAGAAGTCAAAAAACAACGCTTAGAACGCTTCCAGGCACGCATTAACGAAATGACGGTGGCGATTTCCACCACCATGATTAATACCGTGCAAACCGTGCTGGTGGAAGGGCAATCGAAAAAGAACCCTTTGCAAATGCAGGGACGCACCGAAAATAATCGCGTGGTGAATTTTATTGCCCACCCGCGCTTGGCAGGTCAGTTTGTCGATGTGCTGATTACCGAAGCGTTACCGAATTCTTTACGGGGTCGCTTGGTTGAGGCTTCTGTTGATAAAATCTTGGCGGTTGGTTGATTGATGATTTCACAAGAACTGTGCTTACTCCCCGCCGATAATGAACGTTTATCTAATTTTTGTGGTTGTACCAATGTCAATTTAAGGCAGATTGAAACCCGTTTAAAGGTGGACATTGCCAATCGTGGCAATCAGTTTGAAGTGACGGGAGTTGAGGAGGCGGTTAAAGCCGCCTGTGCCGTCATGCAAAAATTGTTTGACAGTACCGAAAGCGAACAATTGACCGCAGAACTGATTCATCTGGCGATGCAAGAGGCATCCATTAATGAATTGTTAACCGAAGTACCGGCTGAGGCTGTGCCGCCAAAACAGGTCAGTATAAAAACCAAATGCGGCACTATTAAAGGTCGAGGTGTTAACCAGCAGGATTATTTGCGGAAAATTTTTTCGCACGATATTAATTTTGGGGTAGGGCCTGCTGGAACCGGTAAGACTTATCTGGCCGTTGCTTGTGCGATTGATGCCCTGCAATCCGAAAAAGTTAAACGTATTATTCTCGTGCGTCCCGCCGTAGAAGCCGGTGAAAAACTGGGTTTTTTACCCGGTGATATGGCGCAAAAAGTTGATCCCTATCTTCGGCCTCTGTACGATGCTTTATATGAGATGCTGGGCTTGGAACGGGTTGAAAAAATGATCGAGCGCGGTATCATAGAAGTCGCACCGTTAGCGTTTATGCGCGGTAGAACCTTGAATGATGCCTTTATCATTCTGGACGAGGCACAAAATACCACCGTTGAGCAGATCAAAATGTTTTTGACCCGTCTTGGCTTTGGTTCAACGGCGGTCATTACCGGTGATATTACCCAGATTGATTTGCCGTCAGAAAAAATGTCCGGCTTGCGGCATGTACTGGAGGTTTTAAAAGACGTGGAAGGCATCAGTTTTACTTTTTTTGATGTGCGTGACGTGGTCAGGCATCCGTTGGTACAGCGTATCGTGTCGGCTTACGAAGCCTATGACAAAAAGATCAAAGTCGGCCTGTGAACTACCTGGAGCTACAAACCATTTTTGTATCACCCGATCAACCCAACTTACAACAGCTGCAACGCTGGGTTGATTCGGCATTGGAAGGCATAGGCCACGACACCGAGATTGTTATTCGTATCGTTGATGAACAGGAAAGCCAGGCGCTTAACGAGCAATATCGTCATAAACAAGGGCCGACCAATATTTTGAGTTTTCCGGTTGACGTGCCAGACGGCATAGAACTGGATTTACTGGGCGATCTGGTAATTTGTGCGCCGGTGGTGGCTAAAGAGGCGCTGGAACAACAAAAAGCCCTGATGGATCACTGGGCGCATATCGTTATTCACGGTGTGCTGCATCTTTTGGGTTACGATCACATCGACGATAGTGATGCAGACGAAATGGAAAGTAAAGAAATAGCCTTATTAAAGCAGTTGCACATTAATAATCCGTACCTATTGGTGAATGACGAATGAGCGAAGATCAACCTCCCAGTAGACAACACTCCCCGCATAAAAGCTGGATTGAAAAAATCGTCCATTTGCTGACAGGGGAGTTACAAGACCAGGAAGATTTACTGGATATATTGCGGGAGGCGCGCGAAAAAAGATTATTGGATACCGATGCCCTGATTATGATTGAAGGCGTGTTGCAGGTATCGCAGTTGCGGGTGAGGGATATTATGATTCCGCGCGTACAGATGATCGTCGTCCCTAAGGATGCTGAATTGGAAACCATTTTTCCCCTGGTGATAGAGTCAGGACATTCGCGCTATCCGGTTATTGATGGTGATCGCAGTAAAGTGGTGGGCATTTTGCTCATCAAGGATTTACTGGCGCACGTACTGAAAAATAAAAACTTAATGGTTCAGGACATCATGCGTCCTGCCAGTGTTGTTCCTGAAAGTAAACGCCTGAACGTGCTGCTCAAAGAACTGCGTACCAATGGTAATCACATGGCGATTGTCGTTGATGAATACGGCCAGACAGCGGGTTCTGTTTCTATCGAAGACGTGCTTGAACAGATTGTCGGTGAAATTGAAGACGAACACGATGATTTTGAAGACAAAGATTATGTTACCCAGCGTAACGAACATGAGTACATGATTACCGCGTTGATGCCAATAGACGAGTTTGACGAGTATTTTTCCACGCAACTGGCAACCGATGAATACGACACGGTAGGTGGCTTTATTGTTAATCAGCTCGAACACATGCCCAAAAAAGGTGAAAGCCTTACCGTTGATAATTTCAAGTTCGAAGTGATTAGGGCTGATACACGACGAATACATCTCATTAAACTGAAAATACTGGAATAGGATAGGAGCACGAAATGGATAAACATACGGTTTTAGTAACTGGCGGAGCCGGTTTTATTGGCAGTCATGCCTGTGTGGAACTACTGCAAGCGGGTTTTGGTGTCGTGGTGGTGGATAATTTGTCCAACAGTAAGCTTGAATCTTTGAAGCGTGTCGAGCAAATTACCGGTAAAGCCTTGCAGTTTTACCAGGCGGACATCAGGGATAAGGCGGCATTAAATGAAATATTCGCCAAAGAATCCATTGCTACGGTTATACACTTTGCCGGTTTAAAAGCAGTGGGTGAATCTTGCCAGCAACCGTTAAATTATTATGATAATAATGTCTATGGTGCGCTGGTGCTTCTGGAAGCGATGACTGAAGCCAATGTTAAGCAACTGGTGTTTAGTTCTTCGGCAACGGTGTATCAGCCATCAGCAACCGGACAGTATTCCGAAGGCTTGCCGTTAGGCGCGATTAATCCTTATGGCCGTTCAAAAGTCATGATTGAAGATATTTTGCGCGACGTTTCAGCCGTTGATGCGATTAAGCCAACGGGTACACCGTGGAAAATTGCCTTGCTACGTTATTTTAATCCCATAGGCGCACACGAAAGCGGCATGATGGGTGAAGATCCTAATGGCATTCCCAATAATTTGATGCCTTATGTTTTGCAAGTGGCGATTGGTAAATTAGAACAATTGTCAGTGTTTGGCAATGATTACCCGACTCCCGACGGTACAGGCATACGTGATTACATTCATGTGGTTGATTTGGTCAAAGGCCATATCAAAGCCATAGAAACCATTGAAAGTGATACGTTTAAAGCGGGCGGATGTAACGCATATAACCTGGGAACCGGTAAAGGTTACAGTGTGTTGGACATAGTCAATACCTTTGAAAAAGTGACGGGCCGGAAGGTCAATTATAAATTTGCCCCGAAAAGGGCAGGGGATTTGGCGGAAAGTTTTGCCAATTCCGAGCTGGCTGCCAAGGAACTTAACTGGACAGCTGACAAAAATCTCGATGATATGATTGTAGATGCCTGGAACTGGCAGCTTAAAAATCCCCAGGGTTACGTCAACTGATTGTGCCTGTTATGGCCGCCTGTTGTGGGGACTCATATTAAGCCTGCTTCAGGCATCGGGTACTTTCTGGTTAATAATGCCGTGCGGTACATGGGCAGCGGCAACGTGTCGGGCCGCTGATTCACAATGGCCTTCCTGATCGTCAAAGAAAATATCGGCACCGAAGGCCTTTAAAAAAGCACCTTTAGGCATACCGCCTAAAAATAATGCTTCGTCAATGCGGATGCCCCAGGCTCTTAAGGTTCTAACGACCCGTTCATGGGCAGGGGCGGCACGCGCGGTAACCAGGGCGGTTCTGATCGGTGATGACTGTGGGTCGCATTGGGTTTGAATATGATGCAGCGCACTTAAAAAATCCTTAAAAGGCCCGCCGGGCAAGGGTTTTTTAGCTTCATTACGTTCATTTTCAGCGAAAGCCGTTAAGCCGCGTTGCTGGTAAATGCGTTCGGATTCATCTGAAAATAACACCGAATCGCCATCAAAAGCGATGCGTAGCTGGTCGGGATGGCTGTCTATTGAAGAGCCACATAGAATGGTCGCGGCTGCAAAACCGGCATTGAGGGTTTTGGCAACATCATCGGCATTGGTCGATAAAAATAAATGTGCGCCAAAAGCAGAAATATAACCGTAAGGCGATACACCGCTAGTAAAGGCAGCGCGGGTAATATGTAAACCGTGATGGGCGATAGAATTAAAGATTCGAAGCCCGGTATCGGCGCTGTTTTGTGATAGCAGGATGATTTCAACTAGCGGGTCGTCCGGCGTTTTTTCGTTGAGGGCGAGAAATTTTTTGACCAGTGAAAAACCGTAACCGGGCTGTAAAACTTCATCTTCATGTTGTATTTGATAGCGCAAAAAAGCCTCCTTGCCTTGCTCTTCAAATATCGCATGGGATGCGTCCAGATTAAATAAGGCACGGGAGGATATGGCGACGACTAATTTTTGTTTTCTCATAATACTCGTGTGATTACACCAGGCCGCTAACAACGGCAATTAAAGATAGTCCCGCTAGGAGGGCGGCGACAAGGCTAAACAGCATTGCTTTTCTAAGGCTATTTTCAAGCGCAGCGATGCGTTTTTTGTGTTGCGTGTTAATGTTATCCTGTTCGGCTTTAAATAAAATCCATTCGGAATCGTGTAGAGTGTCGTTAACGGTTGAGGTGAGGTTAACCAAGGTTTGGATGGGTTTATCAGCATCCGTACATTGTGGTTGAGGCGCTGTATTTTCCGTTGGAACTAGCGGATTTTTGACGATGACATTATTGAGGATATATTTTTTGTTTAACGAAATTTTTTCCACTTTTGTATTGTTTTGAACTAGACTTGGAGCAGTTCCAACAGAGTTGTTATGTTCTGAATTATCTAAAGGCGCGATGATGAACTTGTTACTGTTGTCATCGTCGATAGTGGGTGTAAAGACTTCTAGTGCTGATGATATTGCAGTAATGGTGTTTTTATCATCAGCAAATGTGATGGGTTCAATCATGACAGCAGGTGTTTTTTCGACCAGAGACTCCAAAATCAAGTGTGAGTCGTTGAAATCATCTACGGTATGAATGTCTACCAGATGTTCGCTGCTATTAAATAAGTGTGGTTTTGTGGTGATTTCTGGCAGATCGAGGCTATCGAAGTCGGTGTTGACCAATAAGCGGTCAATGGTATCTTCATCGCTCATGATGACAGCAAGATCGGTATCAATACCGTTTTTCCAATATTTTGATTTCATATCGTGTAGAGATGACATATTTACAGCCATTGTTTAAGAGTAAAATAACCCGTAGTTTTCATTACTGTAGGGATGGGCAAGTTATACCGTATTAGCGTAGGACTAAACGCAGCGTTAATGTTTGTGTTTATTCTATGCCAATAAAATCTAATGTTAGTCAAATTTTAACGATTTGATGCTAATCTATTCAAAATAAAAACTTATTAAAAACAATAATGCAACTAGCCATCACCGTTTTAGGGAATAACAAAATCAATTTCGTTGCCGAATTGCTGCCCGCTGTGCGCGATTGCAAATGCAGCATTATGGAAATAAGAACCACACGATTAGCGCAGTCTACCGCCGCTTATATGTTGGTTCAAGGTAACTGGAATCAGATTGCCAAGTTTGAAAGCACATTAGAGCTTATCCAGACGCGTCTGGAAATAAAAGTGCATACCTTGCGTCCAGATGCCAAGGATAAAGGCAAAGATTGCCTGCCTTATTCGCTGGAAACCATATCGCTGGATCGTGCTAGCGTAGTCGAATCCATCACTTCTTTCTTGTTTGACAGGGAAATTGAGATTGAAGAGATCACAGGTAGTTGCTATCAGGCACCTTATATTCAATCCTCGGTCTTTTCAACCAAATTTATTTTGCTGATTCCACCACAACTGCATTTATTGTCGTTGCGTGAGGAGTTCCTGGATTTTTGTGACCAATCCAATATCGATGCCATACTTGAACCTATAAAACGCTAGGTATTACCATGTCAACTCCCATCATCGGCACGACTGTTCCTGATGTTGACCTGTTGTCTACGGGCGATAAGACCGTTAAATTGTCCGATTATCGGGGTAACTATCTGGTGTTGTATTTTTATCCTAAAGACAATACTCCTGGTTGTATTCTGGAGGGGCAGTCGTTTCGGGATAATATCGACAAGTTTAGTGGGTTTAATGCTGTTATTGTGGGCGTGTCGCGTGATAGTGTGCGCGTTCATGAGGGTTTCAAATGTAAACAGGAATTCCCTTTTGATTTACTGGCGGATACCGACGAAGCCTTATGCCAGTGGTTTGATGTAATTAAAATGAAAAATATGTACGGTAAACAGGTTCAGGGTATCGAACGCAGTACCTTTCTGATTGATCCTGCCGGCGTGGTAGTGCATGAATGGCGTAAAGTGAAAGTCAAAGCCCATGTCGATGAGGTGTTGCAGGTTTTAAGCTCTCTGCCCGGTTAGTTCCGTAGATTGCAGAATTGATGACAGCTTGTTATTGTGGGTCGGGCCAAGCTTTTGCCGAGTGCTGTGAACCTTATCATTTAAGCCAAAAGCAGGCGGGGACAGCAGAAGTGTTGATGCGTTCACGCTACAGTGCTTTTGTACTTGAAAATGAAATGTATTTGTTAACGACCTGGGATGAGGCTAAACGTCCGTTGAGCTTGGATTTTGCCAAAGATGGTGTCACTTGGCAACGTCTTGAGATTATCCGTTGCAACAAGGGACGGGAAGTTCATAGCCAGGGTACGGTTGAATTCAAAGCCTATTACCAACAGGATAGTCAGCATTTTGTGCTGCATGAGATCAGCCGATTTAGCAAAAAACAAGGCGTTTGGCGGTATATTGACGGTGCTGTAAAAGTCAGTTCTGTGTCGGTAGCAAAGTCATAAAATCTGCGGTCTTCATTTGGTTTCCTTTTTGAAAAGGAGGATATAGGGGATATTATTTAAATAAATCCCTTCGATCCCCCTTTTTCAAAGGGGGAAGTGAATATACAATACCTGCGGACAAAGCAGGTCATATTTCATTGGTTTTTTTATCATCCACTTGCGGCCAGGCGGTCAGTACGGCTTTAACAACGGTGGCGAGCGGAATTGCCAAAAACACCCCCCAAAATCCCCATAAGCCGCCAAAAAACAGAATGGCGACGATGATGGCAATCGCATGTAAATTAACCGCTTCAGAAAATAACACCGGCACCAGAATAACGCCATCCAAAGCCTGAATGATTGAATAGGCAATCAAAATATACAGAAATTGATCGCCACTTAGTCCCCATTGAAAATACGCCACACCCAGCACCGGAAAGGTCACTAGGGTTGCGCCGATGTAAGGAATAACCACTTGCAGCCCCATCAAGACGGATAGCAGCAGTGCATAGTTTAAGCCCATGGTTTTGTAAGTCACATAACTGACAAACCACATAATCAGGATTTCGGCAAATTTCCCCCGGATATAGTTACCGATTTGCATATCAATCTCTTCCCACACGCGCACCGATAAATTGCGTTCTTCGGGCAAAAACTGCAAAAACCAGTTGATAAGCAGTTGTTTGTCTTTTAAAAAGAAAAATACCATCATCGGCACCAAAAACAAATACACCATCGCGCTGACTAAACTGACCACCGAAGCCGCCGAAAACGACAGCATATTTTGTCCGTAATTCAGTAATTCGCTTTGCACCTTAAACAGAATATCCTGAATTTTGTGCTCTGAAATAAATTGCGGATAGGTTTGTGGCAGTCGCATGATTTCATCCTGAAAACTCGATATGATGGCAGGGATATGCTGCACCAGTTCTACGGCTTGTTCTGATACGATAGGCATCAAATAAAACAGCAAAATGCCAAGACAGGCCATAAAGCAGGAAAACACCAGATATACCGCCGGTAAGCGAGGTAGTTCAAGGCTTTCAAATTTGTCTACAATACCTTCCAGTAAATAGGCCAGTACGATAGAGGCAAACACTGGCATTAATAAATCGGCCAGGGAATAAATCAGCACAAAGCTGACCACTAAAATAATGGCCAGTGCAACCGTCTGTGTGTTGGGTAAAAAACGATTAAAGCGCTCTATGAAAAATTGTAAATTGACGGATTCGTTTTGCATGGGCATTACTTCTTATTTTAGTTATAGCAATGGTCTGTGTGGTTTTTTAACCCTGAAGTAAGCATTCAGCTTCTCTTTACTCCTCGTAAACTCTCCCCTTTTTTCAAAGGGCGAGGTGAATGCTTACCCGCTAAAAAGGTTTTTGCAAACCGTAGATATAGTAGTTCAATAATTTCAACCGGCTTAAACATTCTAATGCGGTTGTTTCTAATCTGGCAATGCTACGGATAACAGGTTGTTGGCGTGCAAGCCATCGTAAGTAAGTGTACGTGGGTAAGGTGTTATCGGTAATATCCTGTTCAGTATGTAGATCAAAACCCATTTGTCTGGCCAGATTTTGGTAATTTCTGGTTGTGTATTGTACGTTGCATTTGCCATAAAAACCGACACTTAGGTTTTCCGGCAGTTTTATTTTCGTTAACGGCGCTATGGCCGGATGGGGGATAAAATCGGATAACGCTAAATAACCGCCCGGTTTAAGCACGCGATAAGCTTCGGCAAAAAATTGCTGGCGATCCGGGAAATGAAAAATACATTCAACGGCCAGCACAATGTCGAAGGACTGGTCGGCAAAGGGTAGGGCGCAGGCATCGCCTTGTTGAAAATCAATGTAATTGTCGCTTTGAGCAATGACAGTATCACGGGCTCTCAGCAATTGGCGTTCATCAAGATTTAGCCCCGTTAATGTCATACCGGTGTAGTTGTCATTGATATGGGCGATTGTGCCGCCAAAACCGCAGCCGACATCAAGGACAGTACGATTGTTAGCAACGTGACCGGCGCGGCATACCTGTTGGCTTAGATTTTCTGCCGCCAGTGCAAAATCGGCTGTAGTCGGTAATGCAGTTGTAGGGTGTGGCCAATAACCCCAGTGGACATGCCGTCCAAAGCTTTCATTAACCACTTTATTGTTTTGTGCTAATAATGCCAATAAGTCATCAAAATAGGGTAGTTTGACGGCAGTTGAAGCACTATGCACAGTTGTAGTCGGTGTCTCTTGTTTTGATTCATTATGTGTTTTCATTTGCAAATTTAACCGTTTTTATAATGTAGCTGTTAGCTTAATTCAAATAAGTTTACAGTTATTGAAAAAATATTAGCATGAGACTTGTTGTTAGCTTTACACCAACTATACTAAATGTACTATTGATATGATTTTGCAATATAAGTTTTTAAAAAGCTATCTGTCTATAGTTACGGTATTGCACGAAAAATAATGGATTTGCATCAGGTTAAGGATTTAAAAAGACTTAAAGATAGACATAAGAGGATAAGATGAAATTAAAATTTTTGGCTTTGGCCGTTATGGCCAATTCAATAATACTGGCACCACCAGTAGTTGGCGCGACATTTATAAAACCCGTTTCTGTTGAAGCTTCAAGTACGATTAAGGATGTGGGCTTGGATAAGGAAAATCTGATTAACGGCATAGGACTGGATGGTGAGTTGCACGATACTGATTTTACGAATATGTGGTTGAGCGAATCTGTAACAGCGACGCTTACCTTTGATTTAGGTGACATTTATGGACTGGGTGGTGCTTATGTGTGGCAGTATAATCCAGGCAATGGCAGTACCGGGTCTGGGGTCAAACAATTTGATATTTTAACGTCGCTAGATGACATACTGTTTACGCCAGTTCTTTCGGCAACCCTGGCTCAAGGAGACGGCATTGATGGGTGGTTTAGCCCAGAGCTTAAAGTGTTTACTAAAACGGCAAGGTACGTTAAGTTTTCAATTTTATCCAATTACAATACTTCTAGCTCCTACAGCGGCCTTAGCGAAGTTAGATTTAAAAGCGGGCTTCCCGTACCTGAGCCGGATGTTACGAGTTTATTGGCATTGGCCGTGTTGGGTTTGTTTACATTACGTGGCAAAAATCATTTTTTCTCACAGAAGTCTGGCGTTGGCGCTATTTAATTGATTCAGTAAATTCGGTCTTTGGGTTAACGATACAACTGTTAACCCAACATCTCGGTGCTTAAGTATTCACCTCCCTCTTTGAAAAAGAGGGAGCCTGAACAATTACCTCGGTGCTAATTGATTTGGCTCAACATTTTGAAGTAGCACCGCTGTTTTATGTTACCCAGCTGATGTTACGCACCGACTACGAACTATCAATAACTTACAGTTGTTTTTTGGTAAATATTCGCACCATCCCTAGATAAAATTAGCGATATAACTGTCTAAGCGGCATCGAGCCAAACAATAGCAGTCTTTTATGATACTTACAGGTGAATACATATCGGCCGGTGAAGCCAAACGGAAACCGCCTTTTGCACAACGGCAGGTCACGCTGAGCTTCCAGGACTATATCCAGCTCGAAGCAGACAAAAATTATTGGCATGCACAGTTCCAGCACGCGCAGGCCAAAATAAACGAACTCAAGAGTCGGGTTGCCGACCTGGAGGCACAAGTGGACGACCTAACCCACCGGCTGTATGGCAACCACAGTGAAAAAGGCCAGACACATTCCGAATCCCAACTACCTGCGCGTAAAAAAAAGAAACG
>NZ_FUKJ01000226.1 GCF_900163745.1 Crenothrix polyspora | reverse complement strand
CTGTTGACAAAGCCAAGGCCGTTTAAGATCATGGCCTTGACGCACTGGCCAACGGAAACGTGCCGCTGTTGGTGGTCTTGGATAACCAAGGTGTCGATCAGCTGGGTTATGCCTAATTCGTCAACCATGCCTGCTATGAGGCCCAAATGATCCAGGTTGTAACTTTTGTATGTTTCGTCGGTATTCACGGTAAGCCATGTGTAAATATGTGGCGTTACAGTTTAAATAATTTTTTTGTTCAGAGGGTGCGGAATGTCGGGTAACGCCATTTTCGGGGCTACTGTGTGCCAAAAATGTTGAGTAGAACCCGCAATGCCCATTGTTCCCGCAGGGAGGTGATGATCTATCTATCTCACTCGCCTGGAGATCCACAGCGCCTATGTCGCTCGGCAATTGGACAGGAGGGATGGTATTCAGTACAATTTCTTCAGATGGCTTAGGTTGTAGCCCCACTATTATTGGGCTCTTCATGTGATTCGCAACAATTTCCGGCATTGTTTCCTGATGATCGGGAATGGACTCAAGTAACCGTTGGGCCAACGCAAAATTGGGGTCATATTTAACGGCATCATCGCATTGTTCACGGGCTTTTTTAAACTGGCCTTTATCCATTAAATCCAGGCAATAACAAAATGCCTTAAACGCCTTAACATTGGTGGTTTGCGGTTTGTTGATGGCAATTTTAACAGCAGGCGACAATTTATCAGATGTTATACCAATATTCTGGAGTAATTTATAAACCAGCTGCTTTTGCAGTACAAAGATTTCAGCCAGTTTATTGGCTTCCTGGATGTCGTTTGATGAAGTACCTTCTGCATCGGTTGTCGTGGCGTTTACCGTCAGTTGTTCGTCCCCCTGATCTTGTATGTGTTCACCTCCCCCTTTGACAAAGGGGGAGAGTTTAAGAGGGGGTTGAGGGGGATTTATTTTAGAAATCTCCCCTAACCCCTCTTTTTCAAAGGGGAGGACTGAACGGTTGCCATTACAACTGCATAAAACCAACAACAGCAATCCTATTTTATGGAATGGGTAAAGTTTCATTGCGCCCCCTTACTGGATTCTATTAGATAATCACCGATCATCAGTTTTTCTGCACGCATAATACGGCCCGCCCGCACACGAGAATTCTTTTCTACCAAACCACCCGATTCTGATAACTTGATTTCATCAATTAATGTTTGTAGTTTTTCCCGTTCAAGTACCTTTAAGCCAGGTACTTTCATAAGATCACTGATGACAAAAGCGGTTAAGCCCTTGCCTATAGGCTGGTAACGCTCCGCGCCTTTATTTATTAGAGGATGAACCGCAATGCTATTGGGTTCTGGCTGTTCCTGGGACAGGGTTTTTTCCTTGGCAATAAGCACTTTCACTTCATCCCTGATCACTTTAGTGTTCATCAAGGTCAGTTGTTTGGTAACACCACTTTTTTGAGCACCTTCAGGATCAATCTCTGCGTAGTTTTTCCATTGCACTACAGCTTCAGCGACTTTGTTATCCTTAAGTTCAAATAACCCAAGATGATACGCAGCAGCGGCATTATAAGGAAATGCGTGCTGTATTTGTTTGAATAGCGTGCCTGATGTGGCCAAATCCCTATTTTTAAATGCCTGGGTTGCCCGAATGACGGCAGGTGTTTCCGGACTCAGTTGTTCAGAAACCTCCGCGTCCATACCCTGGGGTATTTGAGTGATGTCTAAATTGCCAGAAGATATATTGAATAGATTTCCGGGGTATAAGGTCTTGTTCCCCTGGTTGTCTTGCCATACCGCAGATACGAGGTCATTGAATACTGCGATTTGGCGCTGTTCGTTTACCGATTTTGCAAAAACTTTCCCCATAGACAAGGCAAGCACGCCATTCCCTACCTGCAACATGATGGGTTGCTCTTGTTGCTCCAGAGCGGGCATAGCATAAGCCAGCAACTGGCCTTGTATGAGGGTCAGTTGTTGGTTGTTGCCAAACTCAACTTTAGTGGCAGGGCCAACATGGATGGCATTGCCATTGGGAAGCGCAATGCGGCAGCGGCTGCCTGAATTATCGGAAGTTTGAACCGAATCGCCAGGCAACAATACATTATCGACATGAGCCGTTTTATCGAGTTTTACCAGTTGTATTTCACCCGTGCAAAGCTCAATTTGCGCAACGCCGGATAGGGTATTAGCAAGGCTGCCATGACAATAAAACAACGCACTAAAACAAAGTAAAACAGGGTAAAGATGCTTGGGAATATACTGATTGTTTTTCATCGTCTATTTCCTCTCGACTGGGTTAAAAATTCAAATTTGTACCGAAATTTAACCCGACCATATTTTTGTCGTAGTCGAACAATTTTGCATTTGAGCTATTGTCGGTATAGTTATAACTCAACGATACGAAATAATATTTGTAAAACGTTTGGCTTAAAGAAAAGGTTAACGAATAGCGGTTATCCAAACGGTTGCCCGCCGGGAATAAAAATGCCGGGGCATCATAATTACGGTCAAGGTATTTGAAATCCAGATACAATTCTGTCCCCGTTTTAAAACGGGCAAAATACGATGGCCCTACCGACCATTCATCATAAGACCATCTTGCAACATTGGCATTGCGCCGGCTGTAAGTGCCAAACAAGGCTAAGGAATGTTCTGCATTTAATGCCTCAAACTTAAACCTTGGCCCAAAAGAACCGGTGTGGGTCACACCACTTAAAGCATCGTATTGGCTAATAAAATCCTCATCTTCATAACGATACGACAAAGCAAAATCCATATTATCCAATACCTTGATCTCAAGGTTAGGCATGAAATAAAAGGATTGGGATAAGGAGGCATTGGAAAAACGACGATCTATGAATCCAACCGGTAATTTGGCCTTAAACTTGGGCGCGTAATAATCAAGCCCGGTATAAACATCCGTTTGCGTGTAATTAAAATTACTGTTGGTCTTGTCAGGGTATTCATGGTGGAGAAACTGAATTCGGTTGTGCCAGACAAATCCATTAGGATCGCCAAAATCATAGAGGGTTTCACCATTAACATTAAACTTGAGCAACCATCCGTCAAGACTCTTAGATGTTAACAATTGGTCATTCGCCAGTAAAATGCGTTCATCCGCTGAAAATCTTGGAAACGTAGCGTTAGCGTAGTGAAGATTTTTAGTCCGCGATAGCCGTNNTTTTTGCTGATTTTTCGAGCAGGAGCCCGGAAAAATCTTTCGCAAAAATAGCGACTCCCTTCCCTAGGCCCTACATTGACATTGCTGTCGTATTCAGGGCCAATTGATGCACGGATAGCAGTAAAAAAACGTTTTGACGTTGCCTTTTGTTGAGGTTCATCCAATTGCTGAATGGCTTGTTCAATTTGCTGTTTTAGGCCTACATCGGGGTTTTCGTTAAGTAGTCTTTGCAGCTCAGAGCGTGCTTCATCTCGATTGCCATTCTGGATATGGGCAGCTGCCAATTCCAGGCGTACCCTGGAAAGATTTGGTTCACGCGCCAAAATTTGTTGATACTTTTCGATGGCCAATTGGGTTTGGCCTGTTTCATACGCTGAACGACCTAGCCAAAATAACACAGGTGTTCTATCATCAGTTGCGGCAAGTTCTTGAAAAATAGGTAAGGCCAAGCGATATTGGCGGTTATAATACAAACCCATTGCCTTATGTAATTTGGCATCTATCTGAGCATTATTTCGAGAGGCAGTAGATGAGTAATTTTTTTCTTGTTCTCTAGATAAACTATTCGCAATTGAACCTGCTAAAAGGTTGGTGCTGGATAATAGAACTAATAAAACCAAGCCTGTTTTTATTGTCTGAATGAGTTTGTAATGTTGTTTTTTCATTTAACCACACCTGCATAAACCAAAGATTGAATTTTACAAATACTATTGAAGCAGCGGGGCGTAGAGTTTAAAAATAAATTACAGAATTCTGAAATGAATTTTTATACTCTGTACGTACAAATTTGGTTTTTTATCCAATAAAACACTGTACTCATCGCATCAGATATGCTCAAAATAAGCTCTAAAAAACCTAAAACTTGCCGTTTGAAAATTTATTATTCTCGGTAGGTAAGTATATTGAACGTTAAATTGTAAAGCAATATATTTAGTAACTTCTCATTAGTTGCAGGTAGCCATATTTTTCAATGACTTATGGTATTAAAAAATTGTTAAAATTTGCATTTTTTGTTGCCATCAATGCAAAAATCAATAGGTTACGATGACTGACCATCGAAAATTGCTTAGACTTTCACTTTTTTTGCTCTGTAACCTATTGATTTATAAGCTACCTGCAACTAATGAGAAGTTAC
>NZ_FUKJ01000249.1 GCF_900163745.1 Crenothrix polyspora | reverse complement strand
GCGCCTTTATAATGCGGCTCAATTTTGACGGCAGTATGGGCGCGGGAAGTGGTTGCACCGCCAATCATCAACGGAATGGTAAAGCCCTGGCGCTGCATTTCCTTGGCAACATGCACCATCTCATCCAGCGACGGCGTAATCAGGCCGCTTAAGCCGATAATATCGACATTTTCCAATCGTGCCGTTTGCAAGATTTTTTCGGCAGGCACCATCACACCTAAATCGATAACCTCATAGTTATTGCATTGCAACACCACGCCGACAATATTTTTGCCAATGTCATGCACATCACCTTTAACGGTGGCCATGAGAATTTTGCCGTTGGTTTGCCGGTCTGCGGCGGACTTGTCAGCCTCCATAAACGGCATTAAATACGCCACGGCCTTTTTCATCACCCGCGCTGACTTGACCACTTGCGGCAGAAACATTTTGCCTGCACCAAACAAGTCGCCGACCACGTTCATGCCATCCATTAACGCGCCTTCGATGACGTGCAACGGACGTTCGGCTTCTAATCGTGCCTGCTCGGTGTCTTCATCGATGTAATCGGTAATGCCTTTTACCAGCGCATGTTCCAGGCGTTTGCTCACCGGCCAGTCGCGCCATTCCAGATTTTCCTGTTTAACTTCGCTGCTACTGCCATCGCCACGGTATTTCGCCGCCAGTTCCAGCAATTTTTCAGTGCCACTACCGTCATGGGTATTTAAGATGACCGCTTCAACGGCATCGCGCAAATCCAGAGGAATGTCTTCATAGATGGCCAACTGTCCAGCATTGACAATACCCATCGACATACCGGCCTGAATCGCATGGTACAAAAATACTGCGTGGATGGCCTCGCGTACCGGATTATTGCCGCGAAACGAGAATGATACATTGGATACGCCGCCGGAAATCAACGCATAAGGCAAGGTGCGCTTGATTTCACGGGTAGCTTCAATAAAATCAACACCGTAATTGTTGTGTTCGTCTATGCCGGTGGCAACGGCAAAAATATTCGGGTCAAAAATAATATCTTCCGGTGGGAAATCGATTTGTTCAACGAGAATTTTGTAGGCGCGTTGGCAGATTTCAACTTTACGTTCCTGGGTATCTGCCTGGCCAACTTCATCAAACGCCATGACGATGACTGCCGCGCCGTAACGTTTGACCAGTTTGGCGTGCCTGATAAAGGCTTCTTCGCCTTCTTTTAGCGAAATGGAGTTGACTACGCCTTTGCCCTGAATACATTTCAAACCGGCTTCAACGATGTCCCATTTGGACGAATCCAGCATAATCGGTACTTTGGCAATATCGGGTTCGGCGGCAATCAGCATCAAAAAACGCACCATTGCCTCCTTAGACTCCAACATGCCTTCATCCATGTTGATGTCGATAATTTGTGCGCCGTTTTCAACCTGTTGCCGGGCAACATCTAATGCCGCTTCAAAATTACCTTCAATAATCAGTCGCTTAAAAGCGGCAGATCCGGTGACGTTGGTGCGTTCACCCACATTCACAAATAGCGAGTCAGACCCTATCGACATAAGCTCAAGCCCTGCTAGTCGACATTGCTTAGTAATTTCAGGAATAACGCGTGGTGGGTATTGGCGTACCGCATCACTAATGGCTTTGATTGTCGCTGGTGACGTACCGCAACAGCCGCCAATAATATTCAGATAGCCACTTTGCGCCCAATCGGCCAGTTCTTTGGCCATTTGTTCGGGGGTTTCATCATATTCGCCAAATTCATTAGGCAAGCCAGCGTTAGGATGCGCTGAGACGTAGGTATCGGCAATCGATGATAGTTCGGCAATATATTGGCGCAGCTCAGTTGCACCCAAGGCACAGTTAAAACCAAAGGAAATTGGCTCAATATGTTTTAACGAATTCCAGAAAGCTCCAACGGTTTGACCGGATAGGGTTCTGCCGGAGGCATCGGTAATGGTGCCGGAAATCATCACCGGCAATTTATAGCCAATGTTTTCAAAATATTCATCCACAGCAAAAATTGCGGCCTTGGCATTGAGGGTATCGAAGATGGTCTCGATCAGGATAATATCCGCGCCACCGTCGATTAGGCCGCGTGTGGCTTCCGTGTAAGCCACCACCAGTTCATCAAACGATATGTTGCGAAAACCAGGGTCGTTGACATCCGGCGACATCGAAGCTGTGCGTGCGGTTGGCCCTAATACACCGGCAACAAAGCGCGGTTTTTCAGGGGTTTTGGCAGTATATTCATCAGCGGCTTGCTTGGCAACGCTTGCCCCTGCAAAATTAAGTTCGTAAGCCAGGCTTTCCATGTGGTAATCCGCCATGGACACGCTGGTGGAGTTGAAGGTATTGGTTTCAACAATATCGGAACCGGCCTCAAAATAGGCACTGTGGATGGCCTTGATAATATCCGGTTGGGTGATGGACAACAGGTCGTTATTGCCTTTGAGATCGACTTCCCACTGCGCAAAACGATCACCACGAAAATCCTTTTCTTCCAGCTTATAGCCCTGGATCATGGTGCCCATTGCACCATCCAGAAACAGAATTTTCTGGGATAATTGCTGTTTTAGTAATGCGGTTTTGTTCATGGTGCTGGAAGTCCGGAGTAGAAGGCTATAGTGCGAGGGGGTATTGTTTTTATTTTTTTACACACATCAATTCATCAAGATGTTAAGCGAACATTAAAGTCGACATAAGCGATGAATGTTGCTGATAGGTAATGATTGCTTAAAGCGCGGCTAAACACTATCATGTTTTTCATTTGCAGGAGACTGATATGACAACGCCGAAGATTATTCAGATCATTGAGGATATTGTATACGCTACCCTGGGTGGACAAAATAGCGAGGTGCATAAAAAGCAGTTTGAACAGGCATCACTGGCAACTTATGTCATTGCGGGCCTAATCGGTATTGGCATTTTTGTGGCGGCCATCGCTTTTATAGTTTCTATGCTCATTTAAAACGTCTATCTACAAAAAAGCCCAAGCAAACCGGCTTGGGCCTTTTTTAAGCGGTCACTACGTGTTTTTTATTCAGGGACTTTAAAGCTTTGTTTGATACTTTGAAACATTTCTTTAAGGCCGCCAAACAAATTGCCCATTGACAGCGGCTCTCTGAGCATAAATTTGCTGCGAATAATCGCAATCACTAAAAAACCTACCAGTGGTGGCATTAATTCCATGAATACAGATATAAATGTACCTTTAGCGCCCTGAAAGCCGCCCATATTCTTTCTGTCGCCAATGCTTGACAAGTCACGCTCATAATTAGCATCCGCCTCACCGCCTCTCATCGTCTCTAAAATATCGACGCTACCCCAAACCAGTAGAGTTTGAGAAGCAAAGAATACCGCCGCACAACCAATCACCCAGATTATCGGGTTACTTACCTTGCCCCTGACCGCAGACTGATAAACCCAGAGAATCGAAAAAATCATTATTAAAGCACCAATCATAATTACACCCCTCTTAAAATTGTTATAGTTTTGCCAGAAAATAGTAAAGATATTTACATTTTAAAGTCATGGCTGAGCCATCTTTCTCAACAACCTTGCACGACTCAAACTTGTCTCGTCCAGGAATCTCCTGCTTTTGTATTTTGCCATCAACAACTGAATATTTAATCGTTATATTCATTTCTTTGGTTCGTCCGCCGCCATCGGTGGATTTTGTTTCAAGAGTACCATCGCTTTTAAAATCCCATTCGACGATAAGCTTTTTTTGCTCACCATCTAACTTGCCTGCCTCAGCATAGACCTTCCATTTACCCAGGATATCGGTATTATCCTTCAGGAAGACATCAGCGTGTGCCGAAAGTGCAAAAAAAATTGCCGTTAATGGTAATAACAGTACAGTGCGTTTTTTTATCATTTTTTGCTCCTAAGCTGTTGGATTTATCTGGACGAGACGATCGTAAACTATATCACATTGACTATCGAGTTTTAAATTTCAGCTTAACCCAGTACCGATGTAAAGCAAATTTTTAAATATCCAGAGCAATAAATCTTGACTTTAATGTTGCCTGAAGTATCATTTATTCTCGGCTTGCTACGATAACTAGCAATTTCTTAAAACAACAACTAGTAAGGTAGGACACTCATGGGGTTCATTTTAGATCTCGTCGAAACATTAAGAACGCCGGCAGGTATGGTTGGCGCGGTAGTCGTTATAGCCGCAGTTTATGCACTTGTTAAGTGGATTTTCGCACCGCATCCAGACGACGAACCAAAATAAGTCAAAAGTCGATTTTCCCGTATTTATGGCAACTACCAATTCTTAATGGATTGGTAGCGGCCATTTATATACAGCTAGCTTGATCTACATCAATCTAGCGCACAACGCATTCCTTTATCCTACATTTCCGAACATTTTTTACAGACCGCTTCTGAAATGTATGAATTTTTATACTCAAAAATTTTAGCACTTTGTGCTAAACCAGCACCCGCAACAGGCATCGGTGTTTTCCGAATTTTTTATGGCTTGGTTTGTCTGCAAGAAATAATTTTTCTTTTTTATTTCAGCCATTTAATTTTTGATCCCATTCCTTACATCGACGTTGAATTTCCTACAATAGCGTTTTTTTTGTGTCTTTGGGGCATCATTGCCAGTTTTATTATTGTTGGCTACCGTTACCAGTTTGCGGTAATCTGTAACTATATCTTCTGGATCGTTTTCGTCAACTTTACCGCCATGCAGCGCGATTTTGACGGCGGCTTTGATCTTTTTATGACCGGCGCAGGCTTTTTTTTGCTGTTCATGCCCGGTGACCGCGCATTTTCCCTGGATGCGCTCAGGTACAAACTCAGCACGCCTTTCCTTCATTACAGCACTTATCCAAAACCTAGTGTTTCAGCCCTGGCTTATTACCTGCCTGTTTTTACCTGTCTTGGCTTTTTGTATTTTGATTCCGACATACACAAAGTTTTTGCCGAGCATTGGCGTAACGGCCTAGGCGCATGGCTGCCTTCAACACAACCCTATTATGTTTCGGCACTGGATATGTCGTTCATGCTGAATAATGAGCTGTTGCAAAAAATGATGGGCTACACCATCATGCTTTTTCAGCTCACTTTCATCTTCTTTTTTTTCAAGCGCCGCTTGCGCATTATCTATTTGCTGATAGGCATCGGTTTACATCTTGGCATTACCCTATCGCTCAATATTTATCCCTTTGGCTTGGCCATGCTGGCATTTTACCCGCTGCTCATTCCATTTGCCTGGTGGCGATGCCTTAATAACCGATTTACCGCACGTCAGCCTGTGCTAACGGTGTTTTATGATCGACAATGCCCTTTATGTAACCGCACTGTGCTAACGCTTAACCACTTCGATATATTTAAACGTATCACGTTTAAAAATGCACAAGATCACGCCTCAGCATATAGCGCCCTGGCCAGTATCGACAATCAAACATTATTAACCGATTTGTACGCGCTAGATCAAAACAATACAATCTATTCAGGCCTTGACACTTACATCCAAATCCTTCTGAAAATGGGCTATTTATTTCCGGTAGGGCTGTTACTGCGTTTGCCCGGCATCTATCAATTGGCCTCGGCAAAATACCGGGCTATTGCCGATACGCGTGTACGCATCACTTGCAACACCGATTGCGCCATATTCGAGCCACTAAAAAACGACACCCTGTATTACGCGCTATTTGAACAGTACGGTGTCCAAAAACCTAAAGCCTTTGCCAGAAAAATCACCAAAATAACCGTAGCGTTGCTGATCTTGCAAATCAATTGTTCTGTACACTATGGGCTGATTTACCGACTTAAAATTAATCTTAACCAACATCCGATCACTGCCGCTATCGCCCAAGGCAGCAATGCACTGTTGATGGTATCACGGATTTTTTTGGGCATTGCGCCGCACGCACTCTACCTGCACGATCACTTTGCCGGTTATGACCGTATTTTAGCGATTACCTATACAGACAAAAATGGCAATGAGCAATGGTTGCCGTTTGTCAATGAACAAGGACGCTTACTTGCTCCCAATTGGGGACGTGTTCAGTCAATGTGGGCCAATTTTGCCGTTACCCCAAATATTGACAACCAGCGTGTACGTAAATTCCTCATGAAAGTAACCGCGTTTTGGGGTGAAGAAATCGGTCTTGATCTTAATAATGCGCAATTTCAAATAAAACTCAAAAAGATCGATGCACCGACGCATTGGGTTTACGACCAATTGCACAAAAACATGGCCGCACCGTGGGTTACGGTCGGCACGGTAACCTGGACAAATAAAATTATTTTTTATGATTTACCCCACAATATGAATGCCCAATAACGTTGAGCAACCCGCAATCTATCTTTTAGTTATTGCATCAATATTTCAGTCATGATATAAAATGCTCGTGCTGAATTGATTAACGCACATTATAAAAATAATTTAAAACCGTTTGGAGGATATCATTATGAAAAAAGTATTATCACTTCTAGCTTTAGCGATGATGGTTGTTGGTTTATCTGGCTGTTTGGACCCACAAGACGGAACTAAACAAAGACCCGAAGGTTCGACTTCTGTTCATTTGTAAGAAATTCTGGCTGTAAGCATAAAGAAGCCCGACTCTTTAGTCGGGCTTTTTTGTTGGCCCCACAGTTGCCCAGAACAACTGGCCACCTGTCACACTGCAACAATTTTTCGAATTACCATCACTGTAGCCTCTCTCGGCATTAGAAAAAATCAAAATAAATCAATAGCTTTACCATTTTTTGATAAAATTGCCATTGTTGCTCATCTGCACACAATAGTCATTTTCTGCTAGACTCTACCTTATTTACAGCACTAATTCATAGTGCCTCTACAAAATTGTTTAGAGATGGGAATAGGTAGGACTCTATGAAATACGCGCAAACAATAACACTTGCCATACTGTTATCGGTCAATTTTTACTGGATACCCATAGCTCACGCAGCCGCCTCTCTTGTCAGCGTAAGGACTGGAGGGCTTTACACCAAAGACAGCCAGGGTTTTCTTTGGGGGGTCAATAACGCAAATCGTGGTGCTCAAAATGTGGTGAAGTTTTCGGGTAAACGCGACCAACTTAAGCCAACGGTTTATTCAGGATCTTTTTTACCCACCCTCAAAGCTAAAGACAGTAATCTTGCTCACAATGCAGAAGGTTACGTCGACAATATATGGCCGTTACCCAATGGGATGGTGTTATTTGTTGCCGAAATAGCCGGCAAAAACTATCTGTATAAGCTCAATCCCAAAACCAATACGGTTGGCAACAATAAGCCCAGCACAAACAAAATCGGCTACAGCAATAAACAGGCCGTTATGAATATTGGTCAACGCAAAAGTATTCATCACAAGGATATTCGGACACTACATCAACGCTCTTTATTGATTGCCACCTATAAAAACCAGCCACCCGTACTGTTTTTTGGCGAATACAATGTCAATTATACAGCGCGTATTGACGGAAAACCTGGCGATGAAGTGGCATTGTGGAAATCGACTGATCTGGGCGATACATGGTCCAAGGTTATCACCTGGAACACAAAAGGGCATCAAACTGACCATATTCATGGTCTTAGGCAAAATCCCTATAACGGCTGGATATACATTCTGACGGGCGACAAAAATAAAGAATCAGGCATTATTGCCTGGGATGGCAAATCATCGCCACCACCCGACAATACCACCATCGCTAACATGGGAAAATATAAGGGCTGGAAATCAATCACAAATTCCGAAAATGTACGTACCGGTGACATCGTTTTCACAAAAAACAAATGTATCTGGATTCCTGACGTAGACTTTGTCGGAAAAAATGATAATCCGAATAATAATCTACACCTTCATAGCCAGCAGGCCAATCACGATCTAAGCCATTTACAGGTTCGGGGCACTCTTCCCTATAAAAATCATATTTCGCCCATATTGGCACACATGGATACCAATGGCACTATTTACTGGGCATCATTACGATCTAAAAGCTCGGCTGAACAAAAACTGCATCTTTGGACATCACGCAATTTTGGCGCG
>NZ_FUKJ01000202.1 GCF_900163745.1 Crenothrix polyspora | reverse complement strand
TTAAAGGTTTCGTTCTCCACTTTCCAGCGGGAGCGGCCTGCACGCACCACATCCGCCACATTGTCGGCGGTGAGGAAGATGTCAGTGACACAGGCATAGATAAATGTCGTACCGTCGGGGCGTTCCTCCCAATAATCAATAAAGTTGACCAACAGGTCTTTGTGTTCATGGTTGAGCGGCACATTGTTGGCGTAACGGTAGCCACAGGCATACCCTTTGGCAGTCGTGCCAGTAACTTCCTGGGTGCTGCCATTGTCCAAACCTTTGAGGACAGTGTCCAACAATAGGCTGTTGGCGGCAGGCTTGGCGGTGATGATGAAGCTAAACCCCTGTGTCTTCAGCATCTTTATGTGCGGGCCGTTACAGGCCAACGCATCCTGTAGGACGATCATCTCCCGACGGGGAAAATCTTGGGCCAATTGCGGTACCAACCGTTTGGAGGCGTTGTGCTCGCAGTCGTTCTTGTCATGGCCATCTTGCCGGGTGATCGCTTCCGGGCAAAAAGGCAACACAGTTTTTTTGTCAGGATGCACCATGACCGCAGCCAGCAGCTGATGGTAATAGCTTTCACAGCCATCCTTGTGCTGCTTGACGCAGCAATCAGGGCAACTGACATTGCTTGAGCTGTAAAGGCCCGTGCCATCGATGCTGACCAAGTATTTTCCGAGAAAACGGTATTCTTCGAGTACGCCTTGCCGTTGCAATTCCTGGTGGATAACCTTGAATACCGGGCGCAGATGCGCGGGATCCAGCTTATCCAGTACGGTGCGCAATTGGGTATCGCAGGGAGCCTCATCAACGCCAAACAAGGCGCTTAAATTATGCCGACGCACTTGGCCATTGCGGTTCTGGTCAAAAGTCAGTAATGAACCGTCCTTTAGGGAAAACATGGCCAACCCGGACATGAGGACATCAACCAGCTTGAAGCCTGGTTTTTTGTTACGGGGGTCAGGTATATCTTCAAAACAATCACGTACCTGTTTTAACAGACCCGGCATTGAAAGGGTTTTTCGTAAGCTTAAGGTGCCTACGGGCGGAATGCTTGGAAGTTTTTTGGGCATTGCTTTGCACAGTGCGTAGTCATACAAC
>NZ_FUKJ01000094.1 GCF_900163745.1 Crenothrix polyspora | reverse complement strand
TAGCGAAGATTTGGCACAAACCATACACGCACACCCCACGTTTTCTGAAACCCTGCATGAGGCCGCGCTCGCTTTAAAAAATAGGGCATTGCATTTGCCGTTGTAGATTGTTCGAATGATGTTTTTAACAGTAGGTGGCCATGAATACCAGCTCTTTATTTCCCCGACTTAAATGTGCCGTTGTTTTAATTATCTTTACGGTACTTGGGCTTGGTCCTGTACCGATTACCAGTGTCGTAGGATTGTTTGTGGTTATTTTTAGGCCGCAGTGGTTTAAAAATCTGGTTGATCGGATTTATGGGGACAAATGAACTTGGCGTGACGAGTACAATCTTGTTGTATAAATTTGATATTCTTTAAAACCCACTGTTTTACCCAAGAAAATAATTACTTAAGAAATTAAACGGTATAATCGGCGGGTACTTTAACCTAGAGGAACACACTGATGGATACACAACAAATTTTAGATATGTTATTAACTTCAGGTCAGGAACTCGTTAATAAAGGCAAGGCGATTGCCGAGGAAAAATTAGACCTTCCCGATAACCCGGAAGATCGCCAAAAGATGCTGGATGGGGCGGGCAAAGGCGCTATGGCAGCAGGGGCATTGGCTATATTACTGGGCACTAGCGTAGGTCGTAAACTGACTGGTGCAGGTCTAAAACTTGGCAGTTTAGCCGCTATTGGCGGTGTTGCTTATAACGCTTTTCAAAAATGGCAAAGCCAACAACCAGCGCCTATAGCCAATGCCGGCCAACCGGTTACCGAACTTTCCGGTGCAGCCAGTGATCAGCGCGGCAAAGTATTGCTGATAGCCATGATTGCCGCCGCCAAAGCAGACGGCGTTGTGGATGACAAAGAAAAAGAAATGATTGGCCAGCAACTGGAAAAACTCAATTTAGGAGATTCTGCCAGTGTGTTTGCAGAAGAACTCAATAAGCCACTGGATATTAAAGCTGTTGCCGCTGGTGCTGATTCGCCTACCACCGCTGCGGAAATTTATTTGATTTCCCGTGCAATCCTTAACGTGGATAACGAACAAGAACGCAGTTATTTAACTCAGTTAGCGGCAGAAATGAACCTGGCACCCGAACTTGTCGCAGAGCTGGAAAGTCAGCTGCAAGCCTAAAAAGCCGGTAGATATTTTATTGCCATGATGGTCTTCTAATGCGAAGCCATCATGGCTTGAAATTTACACACTTGTCTGTAATCGAAGCCATTATGCCCAAAATATTAGCCTTTGCTGGCAGCGCCAGAAAAGATTCCTACAATAAAAAATTAGTAAAAATTGCCGCATTGGGTGCAGAAAACACCGGAGCCGATGTCACCTTCATCGATTTGGCTGATTTTCAGATGCCTCTGTTTGACCAGGATTTGGAACAAGAACAGGGTATGCCAGACAACGCCCGTGCCTTTAAAAATCTGTTGATTGCCCACGATGGCTTTTTGATCGCTTCACCAGAATACAATAGTGCGTTCAGTGCGTTATTAAAAAATGCCATCGACTGGGCATCACGCAAAGAAACGGCTGATGAACCCGCCCTGCTCGCTTTTCAGGATAAAATCGCAGTCATCATGGCCACTTCACCGGGTGCATTAGGTGGGATAAGAGGTTTGGTTTTTTTAAGACTGTTGCTGGGTAATATTGGTGTGACCGTTTTACCACAACAGCAAGCCATTCCACTTGCACATAAAGCCTTTGACGACAAAGGCGCATTGCTTGATGCAATACAACAACAAGCCGTCATGAAGCTGGGGATTAACTTAACGCAACTGCTAATAAAGTTACACGGTTAAATGTTTATAATTCGATAAGTCTTCATGAATGATTGCAATAATTGCGGTGGTTACGAATCCTGAACGAGAGTGCTCATAACAAATGCCGCACTCACCGCCTGTTGTCGTTTCTTGTCATCGGCGTTCAAATAAATTGACGTGGTAGAGATGCTGGCATGGCCTAATTCATCTCGAATATATGCCAAAGGTATCTGGCAATCATTGGCTAAAAAGCTACCATAACTGTGGCGTAACCAGTGTGCTGAGGCTTGTTTTACCTTGTTGATTAACCGGTTGTCGGGTTGTTCAGCGGCCATTAAATAGACATGCCAGCGTTTAAAAAAATCGGACAGTATTTTATGCAGTGCGGCGGGGCTTAGTTTGGGCTCGGCTTTTTTTCGTAAGCTGTTAATCAGCGGGGTATCATCAAACACTTGTTCAATGGCCGGTGACAGTCCCAATGCTATCCGGTAACTACGAATATCGGCTATAAATGCGGTCGGTAACGAGGTTTTACGTAATTTGGAATTTTTACCGACCACACGCAAAAAATACTGATCGCCCTCGGTATCATCAAGAGCCTCAATATCACCATAAGTCGCCGCTACCAGTTCATGCAATCGCAGTCCGGTATTAAAGGCAAACTTCAAGATAAACAACACACGCAACTGTGCGTAATAATCAGGCGCTGTGCTGTCAATAAGGGAGTCTGCATAATCCAGCATTAGTTGTATGTGCTGGCGGGTAAATAATCGCTGGTTAACCTGCATGCCTGATGATGCCGATTTACTGGCTGCAATACCGGAAAAGCTATTGTATTTAAGATAATTTTGGTTGACCAGCCAATCCATGCAGCTTGAAATCACGGTATTGGCGTAATTGACCGAGCGCACTGATAACACGGATGTCGTGTCTTTGCTTTTTTTTGACGCGCGATATTGGAAAGGTTTCCAGCGTCCGTGCGCTTTGTTGGTGGGTGTCGATGATACCCAACGACTGTTATCGGGCTGTAACTGTTTAATAAAGCTAATGTAGGCTTGGCAGTCATCGGTATTTAACGATGAAAATGCCTTGCCGCGTTCGATAACCGCCCACAGCAGAAATCGTTCTAATTCCTTTTGGTAAGCTTGATAGGTTTTGGGGTTGTCGCCTTTAACGCTCAGCCAGCTTTTAATGGCGGCAAGATCGTTATCGGCATCGATGCGACAGGTTTCAGTCGCACGGTTTTCACCTTTACTGCCGCTTAAATCGACCGGAATTAATAGCTGATCAAATGCTGTTGCATGATCCAGTGATCTTACATCTGTTATTTTTTCGACTGTCATGCTGTCTTTACAACCTCTTTGGCCTTTGCGAATATCGGGTTTATTTGCGGGTATAGCGGTGTTTAACCCCCGCAGGGAAATACTCAGAATCGGCAAAAGCTTTCAGGGTAATACGGGGGAGTTGTCGCTCCGCTGGCGTGTAATTGGCGAACTCACTGTTCAAGCGCAATAACTGCGCTCGAATGGAAGAGGCAATTATAGCCGCCATTGTCATGTCAGTTTCAATACCGGGCAATAACTCCACAACAATGTGCAGATACTTGTCGCCATCTTCGGTATCCTGGGTTTCCAGCACAAACTTGCCAGTCACCCACGCCATGATTTCCGGTTGTTCCAGTCCGACCGTAACGTTCTCTGGATAAATATTGGCACCGTAATAGGAGACGGTAAAATCCGCCCGACCGAACACATACACAAACGGCAAGTTGCGCGGCTGAAAATCTTCATCCAGCCCTAATGCGCCAAGA
>NZ_FUKJ01000349.1 GCF_900163745.1 Crenothrix polyspora | reverse complement strand
CCACTGCACCGTGTCCTGGAAAATGTTTACCGGTTGCCGCCATGCCTGCGCTGTTCATACCTTTTCTAAAGGCGCTGGCCAACTGGGCTGCATCCGTGCAATCGGTTGAAAAAGAACGATCACCGATAACCTGGCTGATACCACAATCGACATCCAGCACCGGCGCAAAGCTAAAATCCACACCCACTGCCCGTAATTCCGCTGCCATCAGCCAACCTGCCGCTTCTGCCAACTCTGGTGCATGTGCATAACAACTGGCAGTTGGTAAACGTGTAAAACCGTTTCGAAAGCGTTGTACCCGGCCACCTTCCTGATCGACGGCAATCAAAATATCACCCTGCCGCGCGGCACGTATACTGTTGACCAGCGCAGTGATTTGTTCGGGGCTTTCGTAATTTCTGGCAAAAAAGATAACTGCGCCGGTATTGGGGTGGTTGATAACTTCACGCTCGTGTTGCGTTAGCGTTAAGCCAGCAACATCCAGCATCACAGGGCCTATGGAAGAATGAATCGTCATTATTTAGCGTTGGGTTAGTGTTGAGGCGCCGCTCAAATCAATCACTTGATGGCATTGAGTTTAACTATGGGCTTAATTGTAACAGGAAAACGAAATGGAATTAGTGTATGAATGGCGCATACAACAAGGCACAGCGTGTTGAAGTCATTAATGTCCTTATGTGTCGTGCTGGTAATTCGAACCTTCTTAATGTACACACTACCGGGTCAAGTCGCCATAAAAGAGGGTAGTTTGAGGTGCTGCAACATTTTGTTTCTGAATACCTGCCAAGGTGTAATTAAATAAATAATTGTTGGAACTCAGGTACACGTTGTTATTTTGTCCTGCTATCAGTCCGCCTATTTCAAAGGATGTAGAAAAGGATGAGGACTGAGCCAATGTAGTCAAATCCCGCACCGAAACGCCGCGTTGTGAACCAGAGTACGATGACAATAGTTTGCCACACGTTACAGCAACATCGGTATAGTTAAGCCTAATATCGGAAAAGGTGATGAATGTGAGCAAAATTCCGCTGGTTTGGTAGCGATACAGGCTATTTCCTGAAGCCAGGTAAACATCATTATTGACCCCTGCCACAATAGCTTTGATATTGAAAGGAGCGCTGAAGCTGGACACTGAAACCAATGCTAAGTCACGAACACTCACGCCTCTTTTAGAGCCTGAGTAAGACGTATATACACGGTCACCCATGATACTAATATCGGTGTAGTTGATATTAGCATCAGCATTCGTCATATTTTTAATCAGCACACCAGCAACGGTGTAATTATAAATGTGGTTGCCGGACACCAGATACACATCATTATTTGGCCCCGCCGCAATACCGTTGACAGGGAATGGCGTTGCAAAAAAGGAGACTTGCTGTAACTTTAGGGTACGCACAGAAACACCTTGTTGAGCACCGTTAACTGCGGCATAAAAGTTATTGGCACTGGCCATGCCTGTTACACCTATCAGCAGAACTGACAGGGGGGTATTTTTAAGCAGTTTTAACAGGTTAAACTTCTTGTTCATGGCTTTTACTTTATCGTCAATTTTTTGTTTGAAAGTCGCTGACTGTGTTTCAGTTTTACTTAGATTGATACAAAAGTTTAGTTCAGATTAAAAACTTCACAGCCACCTGACGGCTATTTTTGATGTACTACAAACAACCTCCGTCGATCAAAATTAAAGACAGACTTTTTAGATCAATATCACTTTACACTTTGCCAATAGCGCTCCGATTGCATTTCAATCAACCGTGAAACAGTACGCTCAAACTCAAACGAGCCATCACCTTCGGTATAAATCTCGGTAATGGGCACGGCTGCACTGCAAATTAACTTAACATTGTGTTCGTAGAGCGCATCAATCAAACTAACAAAACGCTTGGCTTCATTACGCATGGCGGCAGTTAATTTGGGAATATCAGCAATAATCACCGTATTAAACAGATCCGCTATTTTGATGTAATCCGCTGAACCCAAAGGTTGTACACACAATTCTTCAAAAGAACTGAGCGCAATGCCTTCATGCGCCGCCGTCAGCGTAATAGGGTGCGCCCATACTTCCAGCACAACTGATTCCTTGAGCGCACAGCGTGTTAAAGAATCAAAATGGTGTTGTATAAAGGCATTGGAGTAAGCATCCAATGGAAAGCAATAGCTGATTCTATGCGTATGCGGCTGGCGCAGACGAAAATCCTCCAACGCCTGTAGCTCAATAATATCCGCCGCCTTTTGCAACACTTTAATAAAAAACAAAAACTGCTCTTGCAGCAAACCGCCCTGATACAAATCATTCGGGTGACGATTGGATGTGATAACCACAACAACGCCTAATTCAAACAAGGCGCTGAACAGCCGCCCGATAATCATGGCATCGGCAATGTCGGTAACGTGAAACTCATCAATGCACAACACACGCACGTAATCGCGAAGATACCTTGCTAACAAAGGCAGTGCATCGGAGATATCTTGTTGTCGGCACTGATGAGTAAACGTGTGGACTTCCAGCAGAAAAGCACTGAAATGCACACGCCGCTTTTGTGGAACCGGACAAGCATCGTAAAATAAATCCATCAGCATGGATTTACCGCGCCCCACACCACCATACATATACAGGCTTTTACACGGTTCTGGCCGTTTGGATAACAGCTTTTCCAGGGTAGATTTTTGCTCGTAAGCAATATTGATCAGCAACTGATCCAGCAGGTTCTGGAGATGTTGCAAGGTGATTAACTGGGCATCATCTGCGTGGATGCGCTGCTTGGCTACTCTGTCTTGATAGTGCGCTACCAGTAATCCGGAGATTACTGGTATGTTTGACGAGCCTGTTACGGCGGGTGGCTTTATTGGCATATATAAAAAGTAGCACGAAAATTCAAAGATTTCACACCCTGAATCTTCTCGCTGGCTTTTTTAACTGGCTTTAAGAGAATCAACCTGTTTTTGATAACTTTCCATTTGATTAAAATTGAGATAGCGATAGGTGTCATCCGCAGTTTCGCTGATCTGACTGGCATAGTGCATATACTCATCAAACGTAGGGATTTTGCCCATAATTGAACACACCGCTGCCAATTCAGCCGAAGACAAAAACACATTAGCCCCATTACCCAAACGATTAGGAAAATTACGCGTAGAAGTAGAAACTACAGTTGTGCCTTCTTTTACCCGCGCCTGATTACCCATACATAAAGAGCAACCGGGCATTTCCATTCTGGCTCCGGCTTTACCGAAAATACCATAATAACCTTCTTCAGTGAGCTGGCTTTGATCCATCTTGGTGGGTGGTGCCACCCAAAGACGGGTTGGTAAATCGCCAGTCTGTTTTTCCAGTAATTTACCGGCGGCACGGAAATGACCAATATTGGTCATGCACGAACCTAAAAATACTTCATCAATCACAGTTCCGGCAACTTCTGACAGCGGCTTAATGTCATCGGGATCATTTGGGCAAGCCAATAGCGGTTCTTTGATGTCATCCATATTGATTTCAATGATTTCAAAATATTCCGCATCAGCATCGGCTTCCAATAGAACAGGATTGGCCAACCACGCTTGCATATTTTTGATACGGCGTTCAATAGTGCGTACATCGCCGTAACCCTGGCTAATCATCCATTGCAATAAAGTGACGTTGGAATTTAGATATTCGCGGATCGGCGCTTCATTCAGCCGAATGGTACAACCACCTGCGGAACGTTCTGCTGACGCATCGGACAATTCAAACGCCTGCTCGACTTTTAAATCCGGCAAGCCTTCGATTTCCAGGATGCGTCCTGAAAAAACGTTCTTCTTGCCTTTTTTATCCAGCGTCAGCAAGCCGCGCTTTAATGCTTCATAGGGTATGGCGTTGACCATATCACGCAAGGTAATGCCCGGCTGCATTGTGCCTTTAAAACGCACCAGTACCGACTCAGGCATATCCAAAGGCATAACGCCAGTTGCCGCCGCAAACGCCACCAAGCCAGAACCCGCCGGAAACGAAATACCAATAGGAAAACGGGTGTGCGAATCACCACCCGTACCAACGGTATCAGGCAACAACATACGGTTTAACCAGGAATGGATAATGCCATCGCCAGGACGCAACGATACGCCGCCACGATTCATAATAAAGTCCGGCAAGCTGTGCTGCATGGCCACATCAATTGGCTTGGGATAAGCGGCGGTATGGCAGAAAGATTGCAACACCAGATCGGCCGAAAAGCCCAAACAGGCTAGGTCTTTCAATTCGTCACGGGTCATGGGGCCGGTAGTATCTTGTGAACCGACGGTGGTCATGTACGGTTCGCAGTAAGTGTTTGGGCGCATACCCGCAACACCACAGGCTTTGCCGACTATCTTTTGAGCCAGCGTAAAACCTTTGGTGCTGGCCGCCACATCACCCGCGCGTTTGAAAACAGTGGATGCCCCCAAACCTAACAATTTACGGGCACGATCAGTTAGCGCACGGCCAATAATCAAAGGAATACGACCACCGGCACGCACTTCATCCAACAGCACATCGGTTTTTAATTCGAATTTGCAAACCAATTCATCGCTGTCATGGCGTTTGACGAGTCCTTCATACGGGTGAATATCAATGACATCACCCATAGCCATCGCGCTAACGTCGCACTCGAAGGGCAATGCGCCGGAATCTTCCATCGTGTTAAAGAAAATCGGTGCAATCTTGCCGCCTATGCAAACGCCCCCTTCGCGTTTGTTTGGGATATAGGGAATATCGTTACCCATAAACCATAACACCGAATTGGTGGCCGATTTGCGTGATGAGCCTGTACCGACCACATCGCCCACATAAGCAACGGGGAAACCTTTCTGTTTGAGTTCGTTAATTTGCTGCTCGGCATTGGCAATGCCTTCGCGCGGCATTTTCAACATGGCTTTAGCATGTAACGGAATATCAGGACGCGACCAGGCATCCGGTGCGGGCGATAAATCATCGGTATTGGTTTCTCCGGTGACCTTAAATACCGTGACCGTCAATTTTTGCGGCATTTCCGGTTTATTGGTGAACCATTCCGCTTTTGCCCACGCATTAAGCACTTGCTTGGCATAAGTGTTACCCGCCTCGGCTTTTTCCTGCACATCGTGGAAGGCATCAAAGATCAGCAAGGTGTGTGACAAGGCTTTGGCAGCAATCTCTGCCATTGCGGGGTTATCCAATAGCTCGATCAACGGCGCTACGTTATAACCACCGAGCATGGTTCCCAATAATTCGGTGGCGCGTGCGGCGGTTAAGATTGGCGAGCTGACTTCACCTTTAGCCACCGC
>NZ_FUKJ01000090.1 GCF_900163745.1 Crenothrix polyspora | reverse complement strand
TCGGTTAGTTTGGCAACGGCGGCTTGCATACGATCATTCGCCGTTTCTTCAATAGCGCTGTGAATGTCTTCGATTAAATCAACCATATCTTCTTTGTCTTCAGTGGATATTTTTTCGAACATGGCTTCCGCTTTGGCGATTAACCGACGGGCTTCGGCAATTTCGGGGCTAGCAGATGCTTCTTCACTGTGTGCGAGCATCTGGCCGAAGAGCTGGCCGACACGCTGTTGTGCAGTGCTTAAGTCGTCGTGTTCAAAACGCGCCATCGCATTTTTAATGGTGATGGATTTTTGCAGTCCGCTGGTTTTTTCTGTTGCCGAGACGTGCAATATGCCGTTAACATCCAAATCCAGGGTTAATGTGATGACATTGCCTGCGGGCACGTCAAGCAAGCCCTCAACTAAAAATTCGCCTATTTTGGTATTGTTTAAGGCATCGGGGTCTTCACCTTGATAAATGGTGACTTCAACCGCATCCTGGCCATCGACAGCAGTCATAAAAGCTTCGGTTTTACGGTTGGGTAGCGGTGTGTTTTTGTGGATGATAGGGCAATACTGATGCTCATAGGGTTCGCCATATAAAAAACCCAAGGCACTGGTGCCGTAAGTGTAAGGCGTGACATCAACCAGCACGGCATCGACTTCCTGGCCGTTAATCATAGCGGCCTGGATAGCAGCCCCCATAGCCACGCATAAATCGGGATCCACAGCGCTTTGTGGCTCAAAACCGAAGATGTCGAACAGGCGTTCACGAATACACGGTGTCCGTGTCGAGCCACCGACTAAAACGATTTCGTCAATATCGCTGGCGGTTAATTTGGCACCTTTTAATGCAATGTGCAGCGCATCGAGCGTGACATTAATGTAATCGGCAATCATCTCTTCGTAGGCCGTTCTGGACAGTTCCAGCGACAGATGCACGGCGATGCCGTCATGCTCCAGCAAATATTCTTCTTCAATGGTGGTATAGGGTTGATCTGACAGCACAAACTTGGCATTTTCAGCGGCACGGGTAATACGAGCCATCGCTTTGCTGTGTGTGCGCACATCGATTTGTTGGGTTTCTTGCAGATGATCGACAATGTGATTAATAATTTGCTCGTCGAAGTCATCACCACCTAAGTGGTTGTCGCCATGACTGGACAATACTTCCACCACGCCGGACTCGACATTAACCACCGAAACGTCAAAAGTACCCCCGCCCAAGTCATAAACCAGCATACGTTTTTGTTCGGTTTGTTCTGCACCGTAAACCAGGGCGGCGGCAGTCGGTTCGTTAATGATACGAACGACTTCCAAGCCTGCAATTTGCCCCGCTTCATGGGTTGCCTGGCGCTGCGCATCAGAGAAATAAGCCGGTACAGTGATGACCGCTTTGGTGATCGGTTGGTTAACATGCTGTTCAGCAATGGCTTTAAGGCGTTTTAAAATAATCGCAGAAATTTCCTGTGGCGCGTAAAGTTGCCCGCCTAAATCCACCTGTGTATCTTGCCCCATTAAGCGTTTGATCGATTTAATGGTGCGCTCTGGATACACCAGGTATTGGTTTCTGGCGGTTTCCCCGACTAAAATGTTGCCGTTGTCATCCAGTCCCACCACCGAAGGCAATATTTTTTTGCCGTTGTCGGCAATGACAGTGATGTGCCCGTTTTCAACGATGGCGACTTCCGAGTTGGTGGTTCCTAAGTCAATTCCGATAATGATTTCATTCATGGTTTATGTCTTCAACGTTATAATTTGTTAACTTTAACTTCTGCAAGGCGCAGGACATTTTTTTCAAACAAAAAGCCTTTACGCAATTCTTCTATGACGATGCCGTTAGCGAGCTTTGGATCACGGCCAATCTCGACGGCATTCATGGTATGGGGGTCTAGCGGTTTGCCCAGGCATTCTATAGGCGAAATCTGGTTGCGTTGTAATAGCTGCTCAACACGCTTTAGGGTGATTTCTTGGCCTTCTTTGACGCTATTAATAAAACGGTCATCTGGTTTTTTGGCAAAGAACGATGATGCCGGTTTGTAGTTTTGTAAAACCGCCGATCCCACCAGCAAGCGGTCATAAATATCAACTAGATCCATCAATATAGTGCGTGATAGCGCATGACGCTGTTGTTGTAAATGGGTTTCGTGCATTGCCAGTTCGACTGTCAATGCTTTGTTGTCACTTTGTAAGGTATTTAACGCTACTGTTAATGTTTCCAGAGTGTTTTTAAATTGACGTGCCTCGGCTTTGACTTCGCTTTTTAAGCCCGCTATTTCACTTAATAACGTATGAAGGTCGGGTGGCTGTTCACTGGCCAATTGGCTTAAATCAACGTTTTCGAGATAGCTTTGAAATTCTTCAAGCAATCGGTTTTTAGGCGTGTCACTCATGCGTTATTAATCTTGTGGGTCGTACTTAACTGAAAGATGCTGTCATCGATACTTGCACGCAACAGCTTATCAAAACTATCTGCACTGAGTGTCAACGCTTCCGAACTGACCAGGGCCTGATTTAGCAAGGCATCAAAGTCCGCTTCGGGATAATGAAACAACGCATAGTTTAACCGACTTTTTTGATCTTTAAGGGTTTGATAAGCATTGTGTATTTGTTGAAACAAATTGTGGTGGTGATCGGGCGGATATTGTTTCACTTTTTGCAAATAAGCTTGTTTTATCTCACCATCGGTTGCTTGCTCGTTCACATCGAGAATTTCGTAGGGTGTTTTCATCGAAACTAATGGTCTATTTTAAAAATGAAGGGATTGAATTAGCCGAGCTATTCACACATTTAATAATATCGGCGGCGGTTACCTTGATTTCAATGTTTAATTCTTCAGCGGCTTTGAGTAAAGACAACGCTTGCAACGCTTCAAAATTTTTCAAAATCACAGCCATGGCCGCGCCTTTGTCATTGGCAAAGTATTGTTTGACTAACGCTGTTAAAAAACGATCCATACCCATTTTCTTAATAAGCTCGTCAGCCTTATTATCGAGCTTGTCAAACACATCGGTGGGTAAGTGATTGAACAATGCCATAGGGTCGGCATTGCTGCTACCCATACCCATTAATGCGTCAAATATATCACTACTTTTGGGAGTGAAATCATCTTCATAATAGGCATCGAGGAATTTCTCAATCAATACAATGGCACGCCGATCTTTTTCACTGTTTGCATTTTCCAGGCTATTTTCTAGTCTGTCGATATTTATCTCGGAACATTGGTCNNAATTCCTGGGGCGAAGCGGTGTAGTTTTTTGCTAAGGGCGGCAATGCTTTCAAAACAGGCGCTAGCTGTAAATTCATGGCCGCCGCTTCCATCATCACATAAAAATGGGCATTTAAAAGCCCTGTGTGCAATTGCTGTACGGTTTCAGCAATTTGGTTTGCACCTTGACTTTTATCGGTCTTGGCCATCGCAAACACACAAAAGCCTTGCATGACGGCAACCATCAGTTGGTCGCGTTTGCTCAGTGCTACGCTTTGAATAGCGTGCATTTCTTTGTCTAGTTTCTGGAATTGTTTGCTTTTAATAAGTTTTCTGGCGTGTGCCAACTGGCTATTAAACAAAGCTTGTTTGGCAAATACATTAACCGGATCAATTTTTAGTACCGATTGTGCGTATTGCGTAGCCTCTTCAAATGCCTGTCTGCGCGTGGCATCGTTGACAGCAATCAACAAAAATTCGATGTCTTGTGGAAACTTTTCAATGCTTTTGCCCAACCATTGCTTAAGCTCATTTGTTTGTTGAGTCCTATTTTCATAGTAGTTAATTATTTTTAAATAGGTTTCGCGGTCATCAGGATCGTGATCCAGGCTGTCTGCTAACCAGGATATAGTTTCGGACAACGGATATTCCTTGCTGGCAATATGGCGCATTAGCAGCGCTATTTTTAGGTTATCCAGGGGTTCTTGGTTTTGTAACAGGGCAACGCCGCGCTTCCAGTAATACAGTGCATCATGAAGGTTATCCTTGTGTTCATAGCTGAGGGCTTTTAAACGGCATTCTTCAAATTCGTCCCATTGGCCAAAGTGCCTGCTGAAGTCGCGTTGCCCCGCCGGATAATTTGCCAGTGCCGAATAGCAATAACGCCGCGATAATTCTTCGCCAAAAAGAGCCTGGTATTGCAGAGCCAGGTTAAATTTAAGTTTGCCGGATAAACGTTGTTTTTGCTTAATGACGACATCAAGTAATTCCAACTGTTTTTTATTGAATTTTTTGGCTACGGCGACCAGTTGGGCTTGCTTGTGTGACAACAAAGATAGGTCGTTGATCAGTGTCGTGCCATCATGGGTGCAGGCTAATAGGCTTCTGGCCATATTATAGTAGGGCGATTCTGCCGTTATTTTTGCTAATTGTGCTCGGGCGCTTTCTTTGGATTCGGGAAATGCCATGACTGCTTTTAGCAATGTTCGAAAATCTTTGAAGGCCGAACGAAACGGCAATTGTTGTAACTGAATGTCAGCGGCTTGGTATTGGTCTGTCCGATAAGCCGATAATGCCGCTAGAACAATCGATAAGTGCCTTATAAACAGCGAGTCTTGCGGTAACAACAGCTGAATTTCAGGTTTACTGGTGATAATTAACAAACCTAAGAGACTGGCCAGCGCGGGGTATTGTTCATCCAGCTGCTGGGCTGTTAATTGGTGCAGGTATTTTTTGGTTTTGACGGCATCATTGGTTTGTAACAGCCAGGTGATGTAGTAATCAAAATACTCGCGTCCAGCACCGCTATTTTGCGCGTAGCTTTCCCATAAGACTACAGCTTCTTTAACCATGCCTTTTGCAGCAAACGACAGCGCTCTTTGTAAGTAACACTGTGCCAAGGCTTGTCGCCATTCTGGCTGTTCTGTCGTTTTTAATAAAGTTTTATACAGTTCAATCGCTTCTTTATAGCTGCCAGCCTGAAATTTAGATGAGGCCGATAGTTCTATAGCTATGCTGTCTGTTTTGATATTGACAGGTGGGTTAGAAGACGTTTTTCGCATACGTGTGAGGTAAAGAGTGTTAACGGGGAAGCGGCAGTATGACTATATAAAGCGCAAATATTATGTGGATTATAACAATTAAGTCAGACAATATGCGTTAAAATCGTACTAAGTCGACCAATAGTCTCGGTATTGCCATGATTTAATGTCATGAAAACAAAAATGCCCAGTGCATTTTAAACGATGTGCTGGGCGTTGCATGTGGAATGAGCGCATACGCGCTAAGGCTTACTCGGTGTAGTAATTATCAAATTGTCTTAAATACATGCCGGAATCGCCATAGCCGTAGCTGGAATATTCCTGTGCATCAACCATAGATAGCAACACGCCGGCAACGTTTCCGTTTGCCTGTGCGAGTTTTTTAATTCCCCAGTTGACGGCTTCTTGCTTGGTAACCGCCCAACGAACCACCAATATTGTAGTATCCACTTTTTGAGACAGGATAAGCGCATCAGCATTCGCAGCAATAGGTGGCGAATCGATGATTATGGCATCGTAGTCTTTGTCTAAAGACTTTAAAAAAGCATCAAATTGTGGTGATGCTAAAATGCTGGTTAAATCGGGTACTTGCTTGCCACTACGTAGAACATCCAGGCCCGTTGCTTTTTCTGTCCAGATAACATTGTCCAACGTCTGTTCTTCCATTAGTACGTCTGATAAGCCTGGCGCATCGGAAAGTTGAAACACTTTTAAAATACCGGCTCGATAAGAGTCGCCATCAATCAGTAACACTCTTTTTCCTGCCATCGCATACATTCTTGCCAAGCAGGCTGCTGCTGTTGTTTTGCCTTCTTTGGGCAGCGTTGAGGTCACTAAAATGGTTTTAGGTGCTCTGCCTTTGCCGGAAATATCAAGGTTCCAGCGTAGGGCATTGATTGAATGTGCCAACGCCGAACGCGGGTATTGCAGGATGTAATTGTCTAAAGACATACCGGCAACTTTGCCGGCCCCTTTCAATAAAGGGACAAATCCTAACGAGGGTAATCCGGTGGCTTTTTCAATTTGTTCGCCACTGCGATAGCCTGGAATCATATATTCCAATAGAAAGGCCAGCAGTAATCCGAGAATGCCAGAGGCCACTATTGCAAGCCCAAGAATAGGTTTCTTTTTCGGAAAAGTTGGATCGGACAACGCTCCCGCGCGAGAAATAATAGTGGCATCGGGCTGTTGCACTTCCATGTTCTCCTGGGCGCTGACTTCTTTGAATCGGGCTACAAAAGTGTTTAACAGTATGCGATTTGCTTCAGCATCCCGATTCAGCGCATCAAGTTGTACTTTGTCCGTGTTGTCTTTAGCCAATTGGCCTTTAAGGACTTCCATATTTTCTTGCAAAGAAGTAATTCTGGTATCAGTAATTTCCAGTTCGTTAGCCAGGCCATTAACAATTTTTCTGACTTCTACTTCGATCTTGTCTTGTAGCGAGTTCAGCTCAGCTATAAAATTCAGCAATTTTGGATGCTTTGGGCCGTAATCGGTAGACAACTCAGCAATTTTGCGTTGCAGTTCAGATTCTTGCGTGCGTAAGCCTTGAATCAGGCTGGACTGTAGAACTTCGCTGGTCGATCCTATGTCACCACGGGAATTAAGAAGGCTTTCGGCCTGACGTAAACGCGCAGCTGCCAGCGACCTGTCCGATTTGGCGACCATTAATTGTGAGTTAACTTCAGAAATTTGTTGTTGAATCAGGGTGCCATCTTTGCCGTTCAGCAGTCCGGAATTCTTGCGGTATAATTCAACGGCATCTTCCGAAGCCTTGACTTGTTTTTGGCTGATCAGAATCTGTTGATTTAACCATGATGATGCCATTTTAGTCGCTTCAAACTTCCCATCCAATTGTCTTTTTATGTACAAGTTGACTATTGTGTTAGTAACACGCGATGCGGTGATGCGATTTTTTGAAGTAAACTTGACGGTGATAACCCGTGAGTCTTTTTGTTGTTGCACATCCAGGTTCTTCAAAAATTTGTCGATAATTTGAGTCCAGCGCAATTCAGAACGATATTCTTTTTCGGAAACACCGGACGAGTCGACCATATTGTCGATGCTTTTTTCTTCCTGGGTGAAAAACTTGCCGGCATTGTCGTTGTCTTTGGTAGCCGTGTCTGATACCGAGAGATCGTCAATGTTTTCCTCATCATTAACGGCTATGGTATTAAATTCAGGATCCTGATCAAGGTTTAGTTCACGTATGACTTCTCTGGCCAGTTCTGGCGAGCGCAGAACCTGGATTTGACCGGCAATGGTTTCGGCATCCGCCAACGATCCTGATGAGGGAGCCTCTCGCTTAACGATGTCCCGGCCTCGATTTTCAATCATCATCTGCGCTTCGCCGGTATAACGCGGGGCGATGCTCCATAAAATGGTGGCTGCCAATATTGTAAAACCTAACACAATGGCTAAAATCAGCCATTTTCTACGCCAAATTATGGCGAAAATCTGCCGGATGCTAATGCCATCGGAAGCCGATGGTGTCGCAAAGAAACTTCTCACATTGGTCGATTCAGATTGCACTGACTCATTACTCATTTAAAAAACTCCTAATTCTGAATTCGTTGTTATTAATCATGCATATCCAGCAAATACAAATACTGTACTCAAGCAATGTGTGATGGCATCGATTTTTTTAATCGTAATATTTTTGAATCTAAATCTATTTTTCAGACCTATGGTCAAATACCGTGTAGGCCTGATTCAATATATCTATTCGCCGAAATATCTCAAGCGCAGCCGAACAAAACAGCTACTCAGTACCACGGGTTGCCACAAACATATAAACATCATGAATCAGTGGCAAAAACGACGACCAAGCTAAAGTGGAGCAACTGGTGTATCATGTAAAAAAATAACTTTACCGATTTTATTTTTTATCAAAATTGCCATAAGTTTTTCAGATACTTCTGCTTTACGCCAGTTTTCATGTTAGCACTTCGTTGTTATCCGAGTATTCGACTCTGTTAATATGCAAACCAAGTCATATAAGGATAAAGCCTTGTTGCGATAATTTCCAATTTTTTTCATGGGTCTTCCTTGAATAAAAAAATTTATAGGCTAAAGGGCGGTTTCGCACTCAAATTATCTGTTTTAACAAGGCAAAACAGGTGTCATTATTTTTTACAGCTGACTTGGTGCGTTAGCTTTGCGTACTAGGCTAATGAATTTATTTCGTCCTATCAATAGGTATAAGCACCTATGCTTTCATTCCACTTCATAACAGTGTATCAAACAGCCTATTTTTCTGGTTTTTAAATGTAAAAAGCCAGGTTAGTGCATAATAGAAAAGTCTAACACCTTCTCATTGAATTAAACCATTTATGTCTAAAAAAATCACCCCATCTTTATCGGCGTTAAGCTGCTTTTTATTCTTGGTGCTTGTGTGTGTTTATCCACTACATGCCTATCAGGCAATACAGTCGATAGAAGGGAAAATCCGTTTTTTTAAACATGCTAATACGACATTTGATAGTTATTCGGCAAAACCTGATACCAGACAGCAAAAGTGGATGCAAAGCCACTACCAGCGTATGTTGGCTTATACGCCGTATTTTGATGCACGACTGGCCTGGTATCCTAACGCCTGGTTTTATATGGATAGCTATGCCATTTATGTTGACAGCGAGACGGCTAAAAAACACCCCGAATGGATTTTGCGTGATGAAAAAAACAACGTGTTATACATCCCCTGGGAATGCAATGGCAAATGCGATCAATATGCGGGGGATTTTGGCAATCCTGAGTTTAGAAAATTTAAGATTGAAGAGATTCGCGCCGGTTTAGGTAAAGGCTATCGGGGGGTATGGCTTGATGATGTGAATTTAACCTGGCGAGTAGGCGATAATAAAGAGCAACATATCACGCCGGTTGATCGGCGCACTGGAAAATTAATGGCGCTTAAGGATTGGCAACGCTACTTTGCCGAATTTATGGAAGACATTCGAGCGGCTTTTCCTAATACTGAAATTACCCATAACGCCATCTGGTATGCCGATACTATGGAGGTGGAAAATCCATTGGTCAGTCGTCAAATCAGTGCGGCCAACTATATCAATATTGAGCGTGGCGGTAATGACAGCGGTTTGACAAACGGTGACGGCCAGTGGGGCTATCCAACATTTTTGCGTTACATGGATTATGTGCATCAACGCGGTGCCGGTGTCATCTTGATGGATACGGGCGCAACGCCAGATGAACGAGAATACGGTCTTGCGACAGCACTGTTAATCAGTAATGGCAATGACCTGATAAGCAGTAATCAGCCTGACTGGACTACGCCGGATCATTGGTGGTCAGGTTATGATGTTAATTTAGGCGCGGCACTTAATACTCGCTATACATGGCGCGGATTGTTACGGCGTGATTTTGAATGTGGCCAGGTGTTGGTTAATCAGCCCAATATGCCGGAACAGCTTGTCAAGCTTGAGGGCGGTTTTCAAAGAATTGATGGCTCAGTCTTAAAAAAAATGCAGCTAGCGGGAAAATCCGCTGTTATTTTGCTTAAGCCTTGTAAGCCGCACTAACTGCTAGGGAATAGTCAGGTATGCAGTCAATAAGGCTCTTATTGAGCTTCAAAGACAGTGGATACCAATCAATAACATAGCGGCAATATCTCCAATTTGCATGGTAATAGCTACGGAGAGCTTGCATCGCCCTGTCTGTGCCCCAGGGCTTGTTGTTGCAGTACTGCCTGAATACGTTCGATTAACAGTCTGCTTGGAACGGGCTTGGTCAGAAAATCGACCGCCCCAGCCTTGAGTGCGCGGGCTTTCATAGTTACGTCGCCAGCCGCCGTGATGAATATAATCGACAACTGTATATTGCGGCGAAGGAGTTCGGCTTGCAGTTCGAGACCGCTCATGCCGGGCATGTTGAGGTCGAGCAGCAGGCAGCTGGGGTTGCCCGGACAATAGGTATGCAGAAAGTGCTCGGCGCTTTCAAAAGCCTGGTAAGCAAGGCCGGCATTTTCAATAACCAGTCCGAGGCCGTCGCGTACCGCAGAGTCGTCATCGACAATAAAAATACAGGGTTGAGTGCTCATATCACAAAGGGTATCGGATCGCCCCATGACTAAAGTAGCCATGGGGAGTGTTTCATAAAAATACATAATTGTACCAATCTCGAAAAGTGCTCATGTTCACAGTATGTTGCCCTGATCACAGTGAGAACTCTCGGCCCGCCTTCCGCCAGCCATTAAGTTCCTGATCCGGCAAAAAATCTCCACCTTCCGCTTTGTAATAAGCAAGGTCGGCAATTTTGCCATCCTGATTGGGTAAGTATGGGGCTTTGTTGGTTCTTTTGGCATTGGGAATACCTCTATTTTTAAATGACCTAATTTTTTTAAGTGTCTTGCTCATTTTAAGCTCCATTATTGTTTAGTTTAAAATTGATAAACTTTTCAAATGGCGATTTTAAACTGTATGCGGCTGCGTACCGGTTACGGCTACTATCTACCAGGATGGCGGTGGTTTTCTATTTATAACCAATGCCTTGTTTTCTATCGCTACATAGCCGCCTTTTGTGAGATCACGCATGATTTTACTGACCATTTCTCTTGATGCCCCCACCATAGAAGCTAAAACCTGTTGGCTGGGCCGGTTATAAATAACGCCGATATTCCCATCATCAACAGTTAAATCTTTTAAGACTTTGATAGTCCGTTCATAGACATTGAATAAGGCCATTTGTCTAACTTTATCCGTCAGCTGTATGATTTCTTCCGATAACGCGCACAATAAATTGCTTGCCACATCCGGGTATTTCATTAGCCAATTTATAAAATCATTTTTTGAAATAACCGCACAGACTGTTTTTTCCAGGGTCACTATAGAAAC
>NZ_FUKJ01000087.1 GCF_900163745.1 Crenothrix polyspora | reverse complement strand
AGCTGCTGGAATATGGAATTTTAATATAGCTAACCGCCATTGATTTAAAAAAACAACTCTATTCTTGGGGTGCTTGCGAGCTTGTTGTAGAATTATTTAATGCTGAATATGGCATTGATATACACATAGACGGAAGTTTCCAATTTGACTCTCTGTAAACATATTCATATTAAATCGCGGGTAAAGATGGTTTACCCTGTAAATAAGAAGCCTGCGGATCAATCATAAACTGGCTGTTCAAGGTTGTGCGCCCAATGAGCATACGAAACAGCATACTGTCACGATTGGTTAACGTCATTTCGGTGATGATTGTCAAATCACCAATAATCAATGGCGTTTCTATTACATAACGATGCTGCTTATGGCCGCCGGAATCAGAAACCAGCCGACGATCTTTAATAGGCGCATGGCATTCAACAAAAATATCGTTACGCCGCTGTTTGGGATGGATAACAAACATCACCCAACGCGCAGCGCCTTTATGGTACGGTTCTATGGCATACGCATGTAAGGCCGAAGTACGCGCTCCGGTATCTATCTTGGCTTTTATTTGCGGAATCGCCAGTTCAGGCAACGCTGCCCATTCACGCCAGCCTAAGGTTATTAACGGTGTTGCTGTCTCTGTCATACGCACTCTTATGCTGGAAGCGGTTGCCTATTTAAAAACATTTATTGCACAATGAGCATCCACCCATTAAAACCTTAAAGGATGCCGATGTCCGAATCATTAAGTTTTGCTTCTGAAAAATCTGGTTTACCGCCTGGCTCCCTGGTACATGTTGGCGAAGTACACAGCCATGAACACAGTATTTGCGTGATCAATTACAACGCCTTGCATATCGAAAAACGCACCATTAAAACCATTGAAGAGTTAATGCCTTACCAAAATACCGATACCATAACATGGGTGGTCATCAATGGTTTAAAAGATGTCTCGATTATTGATGCCATCGGCAAACACTTTAACATTCATGCCCTGGTGCTAGAAGATATTCTCAATACGCATCAGCGACCAAAACTTGAAGAGTTCAAGGACTATTTATACATCGTCATGAAAGCAGTCACCCTGGATGCGCGAACCTACAGTGTCCATTATGAACAAATTAGCCTGTTGTTACTGCCTAATTTCGTGTTTACCTTCAGAGAAAAGCCGGATGATCTGTTTCAGCCTGTTTATGATCGGCTCAATATTCCGACCAGCCATGTCAGGAGCTTTGGCGCTGATTATCTGACTTACGTGCTTATCGATAGCATTATTGATGAATATTTCACCATGCAAGACAGTATTGATGAGTTGGTTGAAGAAGTCGAAGACGAGTTACTGGTCAATCCATCAGCGCAAACCTTGGCCACGATTCAGAAAATCCGGCGCGAATTGATTTTTTTACGTAGAACCATAGCGCCATTACGGGAATTGCTAAAATCCTTGCACCGTAGCAGTGAGTCATCACTATTGGATGATCGTACCCGGCGTTATTTTGGCGATGTTTACGATCATGTCATCCGCATCAGCGAATCGGTTGAATCGTACCGCGATTTAATTGCCAGTATGCTGGACATTTATTTGTCCAGCATCAGCAATAAAATGAACGAAACCATGAAAGTCCTTACTGTGTTTGCCTCCATTTTTATTCCGTTGACCTTTATTGCCGGTGTTTATGGCATGAATTTCGAGTATATGCCGGAACTGAAATGGCGCTGGGGTTATCCTGTGTTATGGAGCGTGTTTGTTGGCGTGTCGGTGTTTTTACTGGCTTATTTCAAGAAGAAGAAATGGCTTTAGCAAGGCATCGAGCTTTTTTTGTTGCTCCAACGCATACAAGTCATCAAAACCGCCGACATGAAGATCGCCAATATAGATTTGCGGCACGGTTCGGCGTTGGGTTTTTGCCATCATTTCTTCGCGCAGGCCCAGAGCTGAATCGACATTGATTTCTGTGTAACGCACGCCTTTTTTGTCGAGCAGGCGTTTGGCCATCACGCAATAAGGGCAAATTTTGGTGGTGTAGATGAGTATTTCTGGCATGGTGGGTCAAGTAGATTGTAGAAAATGAAGTGACTGTAGCATTAATGATGGCATTATTGTTCCCAAGCTTTTTGCGCCTTTTTAGACAAGGATTCTATCGTTTCATCTTGCCAGAGTTTCTTTTGCCATTCGGTATAGTCAAACTTGTCGCGCTTAAGCAACATAATAAAACGTTCTGCATCAACCATACCTAATGTAGATAAAATTGATTCAAAACCCGTATTCATCACTTCACTGTCTGTTTTCATACATTCCCTTCTTCTTGTATAAACGTGAGAGGATTTACAACATTAAGCCCTGCCATATTCTGAGCTGCTTTTATCAGTTGTCTATCTGTCGTAATAAAATAGCTTGCCTTGGCTGAAAATGCACAGGCGCAATGTAAAGCATCTTTAACGTGTAAACCGACAGCTTGATATTCTTTTGCTTTAACAATGATATTTTCTGAGGCCGTGACAAATTGACTTGCCTGATTTTTCCATTTTCTTATTTCATGCTTACGGTTGATATACGGATTTTCATCGTTTTCAAATTGCAAAATATATGACCAGACCAGCGTGTATTTTCCCGTCAAAATATTTTTCTGAATATAGAGTTTGGCTTGTGTTTCCAGAAATATTTTTTCGTAGGTTTGATCATCGTAAGGACGATTAAAACAACAGTTGTCTAAATATATCGTAATTATTCAGACCCCCACCTTAAAATTCCTTCTCCTTTGGGATAAGGCTAGGATGAGGG
>NZ_FUKJ01000285.1 GCF_900163745.1 Crenothrix polyspora | reverse complement strand
ATTGTCCTGATACATTAGTATCAGTGCTTCGGCAAGTTAATTTTTTATGAGAAAGCCGTGAGGGCGGTACTTTTGCAATCACCCGTCCATCCAACGAAGGTGGAATCGGCATCCGGTGTGGCGGTCAGTTTTACTGAAGCGTTGGCTGTGTAACCGGCTTCGCAGGTAGACCCGCAATCGATTCCTGTGGGCGCACTGGTGACTTTACCTGTGCCATCTCCAGCTTTTGTAATAGTTAATGGTGTACCGACAACAGGATTTAAGGTGAAGCTGGCGGTAACGGATTTTGCGGCATCCATAGTTACAATACAGCTACCTATGCCTGTACAGGCACCACCGCCCCAGCCACTGAAATTCGAATCACTGCCAGGTGTGGCCGTTAGCGTAATCTGTGTATTTTTAGCATAGCTTTCACTGCAATCGTTACCGCAGTCAATGCCAGATGGATTGCTGATTACACTACCATTACCTGTTGTATTGACATTCAATGCGAATGTTTCAGTGCCAGGTGTAGTAATACATGAGGGGTTATTAGCTGCTTCTTGAGCCACATAGCTGCTGATAACATCACTGACACGATAGGCTTTAATACCGAAAAGATGATTTTTACCGAATGTTAAGCTGATATTGGCCATTCCAGGAGAGTTTTGATGGCAATAGCTCATAATGGTGCCAGCACCTGTGCCAGCAGTGCCTCCTGATAGTGAATTAATACCGGGCAGAACTCCGGTGGCACCATTTGAATTATAGCAAGCATCGACCGCATGACTGTCTCCACCGATGTTTTGGTAATCGTGCGTATGGCCAGAGTCAAAGTTATGACCGATCTCATGGGCTACTACTTTAATATCCCAGACAGGCTTGGGGTTAGGAAGTGAGAAATTACCTCGTAAATTGGCACTGTAGCCGTAACTCCAACTGTTGTCACACAGTGCGCCCAGATAGGCAATACCACCCCCTAAGTCACGGCCACTAAGAAAATGCGCGATTGCTCGTGGCTCATTGCTTTTGTTGGTCTTCCAATAATCTTGAAAATCCTTCAAACCTTGTAGGGTATCTGTATGATTCCAAGGATCGGAACTTGTCCCGTTAGTCCAAAGGCTTATTGAGCCAACCAGTAGTTCTGCGCTGGCTTCCTGTTTATAGATGGTTGAAGCGTAAGCAAACAAATTGCCGATATAGGCGGTTGCTGCATCAGTTGAATTGAATAGGCTGTAAAATTCCGCATCGGTTTCAATCGCTACAGGCACCTGATAGTATTGGCCAGCCTGCAAAGCTTTAACCGGCAGGTTGCTTTTAAGCCTAGCTGGAGAGGATTGTAACGTCTTGGGGAGTTTATCAACATCGCAACGGAAAGCCTCTGCATTGTCGGATAAACCGCTTTGTTGGATTTCTACACTGCTTAATCCGCTTGCGCTTAGGCCGGTCGCTTGGCCGCCTGTCAATACCCAAAATTTATCTTTTAACTGTACGATACCCCGCATAGCACCGGATGGATCGGCGGACAATACGGCGACTGATTCGGGTTTTCCTTCAATGCTGCCTCGATAATAGGCAGACAACGCGGGTTTTATATGCTGCTCACCCTTGGCATCATGTACTGTGATGACGGCATTGGTTTTAAACACCTCAAAACGCTGCAAATTTAAGCTGAAATTAGCCTCTTCGCCATCGAGTTCGACATTGTTTATTGTCATTTTATTGCCTATCGATACTCTTTTTAGTAATGCAGAGGCATCGACTGTTTGCATCGTGGTGGTCAGCTGCGGCAGCGTATTTGTTGTTGATGCGGCTAGCACTATCCCACTAGTCGCTGATGCCATACACAGTAAAGCAATCGCTGATTTCAGTAGGCATTTACCTATTGCATTTCCAGTTGGTTTGTATTTCATGGATATTTCTCCAAATTAATGGTGGCTTGGTGTGGATTGCGCCGAAAGCTGCGACGCTCGGTTTGTTACAAATGTAGAGGCGCAAGATTTTGCGTCTCTACACCCGGGCCTATGAATAGCGTGTTGATAAAAATGGAACGGGAAGATTACTTCTTAAACGCTGCCGTGACCTTTGTAGCCGCTGTCATCGTAACCGTGCATGTTGCTGCCGTACCGCTACAGCCACCGCCACTCCAGCCGGTAAAGGTAGCAGGGCTTTTGACCGTAGCCGTCAACGTAACCTGGGTATTAACAACGTAAGGCTCAGAGCAGTCCTTACCACAGGTAATACCCGTAGGACTACTGCTTACAGTCCCCGAACTGGCACCCGTACCCGATTTGGCAACAGTAAGCGTGACTGGCTTTCTAGTGAAGGTCGCATAAACAGGGATAACGGAGTCGTTCATGGCGACTTTACAGGTTACAGTTTTAGCATCGTAACAAGTGCCCACACCCTTCAGGCTTGTCCACTTGGTAAAGGTGGAGTCAGCATCTGGCTTGGCAGTCAGCGTTATTGTGTCGCCTTGCAAATATTTAGCGGTACAGTTTGCACCACAATCAATAGCACCCGGTGTGCCGGTTACTTTGCCGGTTCCTGTGCCATCTTTAAACACGTTCAACACCAGCTTGGGACCGAACACAGCACCACCGGTAAACGATGCTGCCATAGTGGTAGTAAAGGTGATTTTACAGGCAGGTTTCTTGTTTGCTCCTTGCCCCTGACACAGCGATGCCATATCGCCAACCCAGCCTACAAAGCGAGAATCCTTATCTGGGGTAGCGGTTAAAGTCATCGTGCCATCCGGATAGTCTTCCGTACAATCGCCACCGCTGTTGTTACAGTTAATGCCCGTACCGATAATACTGCCTGCGCCACTGCCTTCTGTAAAAGTCACATTCAAGGCAATATTATGTTTTTTAACAAATTTTGCCGTAACGGTTTGCGTTTTTGTCATCGTCACCGAACAAGTTCCTGTGCCGGTGCAACCACCACTCCAGCCACTTAACATAGAGCCTGCATCAGAAATGGCATTTAATGTGACTATTGTGCTGTCAAGATAGGATTCCTTGCAGTCCGTGCCACAATCAATCCCTACGGGACTACTGCTCACACTACCAGAGCCATTACCAGACTTGGCAACAGTCAAGAGATAGGATGGTATTTTCTTGAAAGTTGCCGTGACGGTTTTGGCCGCTGTCATTGTGACGGAACATGATGTGGTCGTGCCAGTACAGCCGTTCCAGCCAGTAAATGTAGAACCGGCCTCAGCTGTGGCTGTTAAGGTAATGACTGCTTTATCAAGGTAAGTTTCCGAACAATCCGCGCCGCAGATAATACCTTCTGGGCTGCTGGCCACACTGCCGGCACCATCGCCGCTCTTGGTAACGCTAAGGGCGTATGATTGCTTGGTGAATGTTGCAATGACGGATTCAGAATCTGCCAAAGTGACGGTACAACTGGCTGTAATGCCGTTACTACACGTTCCAGCACTAACCCGGCCTTGCCATTTGGTAAAAGTGGAACCGGCATCCGGTACGGCCTTTAGCGTTACTGAATCGCCGGTTAAATATTTAGCGGTGCAGGTTGTACCGCAATCAATGCCGCCAGGCGTACCGGTAACTTTACCGGTACCATTACCGTCTTTGGCTACGCTTAAGCTCAGTTTAGGGCCAAAGACCGCGCCGCCGGTAAATGTGGCAGCCATATTTTCATTGAAGGTTATTTTACAGGTGGGTTGGCTGATGGTACTTTGGCATAGCAAGCCAATATCACCGACCCAGCCTGCAAAACGTGAGTCCTTATCCGGCGTGGCGGTAAACGTCACCGCTTGCCCATCCAGATAACCCTCAGTACAATCGCCGCCATCGTTGTTGCAGCTAATGCCCGTACTCGTGATGCTACCTTTGCCACTGCCTTCCGTAAAAGTCACGTTCAAGGTAATAGAATGCGCTTTGACAAATTTTGCCGTAACGGTTTGGGCTGCCGTCATGGTTACTGAACAAGCGGCCTTACCAGTACAACCACCGCCACTCCAG
>NZ_FUKJ01000114.1 GCF_900163745.1 Crenothrix polyspora | reverse complement strand
AGTGCCGTATAGGAATCATTGTTTTTGAGTGCTTCGCCAGGATTAATGCTTGCGGCTAATAGTCGTTGTATTGTACAGGAATCTACCATGCCGCCGGCAGCATCTGTGGGGCCATCACGGCCATCGGTACCGCCGCTCAAAAATACCCAGTCGCCTTGCAAACCGTGTGCTTTTGCGCTGATGGCAAAAGCCAGCGCCATTTCCTGATTGCGCCCGCCGCGACCCTTACCTTTAAGGGTCACGATGGTCTCGCCCCCTGCAACGATTGCAAGTGGCTGTTTGTCGTTATGACTGACTGCTTTTGCAAAAGCCACCAGTTTTTCAGCTTCATCCCGTGCTTCACCACACAAGTGACCACTGTATAATTGCGTTGGGTAGCCTTGCGTTTGTGCCGATTGCAGTACAGCATGGACACTCAAACCATTACTACCCATCAGAGTATGGGTTGTGTTTGTGAATACGCTGTCACCTGATTTGGGCGTTTCGGCAATCTTACCCTCGCGCCCGTATTCCAAATGCTGTCGGACAGTAGCGGGAATCTTGTTCCATAAGCCTTTAGATTCAAGTATCGCAATCGCATCAACGTATGTGGTTTCATCTGGAACCGTCGGCCCACTGGCAATGGCACTGACATCATCGCCCAATACGTCCGATAAGATCAGAGCATGAACATCCGCAGGATAAGCCAGCTTCGCCAAACCCCCGCCTTTAAGCTGAGATAAATGTTTACGCACGCAATTCATTTGATTGATGGTTGCACCGCTGGCCAACAGCAAATCGGTCGTTGTTATCTTGTCTTGTAACGATACAAACTCAACCGGATAAGGCAATAACGCCGAACCACCACCGCTGATTAATACCAGTACCAATTCATCTTTTTGGGATGATTCAGCGATGTCTGCACAAACTTTTGCAGCATGAAAACCCCGTTCATCAGGCAACGGATGCGAAGCTGCAAATATTTCTATTCCATCCAAAGCGATGACATTTTCATCATTGGTGACAGCGATGCAACGTCCAGTCAACAAATGTTCAGGAATAAATTCTTTAGCCGCTTTCGCCATTGCACAGGCCGCTTTACCAAAAGCAAGCACATGAACTTTTGGCCAGCCGCCGAAACGATGACGGCCATCGGCCAACACCAAACCCAACTGATTGCCATCAATCAACAAATGACGTTTTACAGCCAGATAAGGATCGGCCGCCTCTACGCCTGATTGAAAGCAATCAAAAGCATGTCGCCGGAGTGTATTTATGGCTGGATTCGTCATAGACGACTACTTAGGTGATTTGTCAAAGACACTTTACCGGATCACTGAACAAGGTAGTTTCGGCATTATGCCGCCACTTCAACTTGCAAAGTTTCTATAGTCAACGGCATACCGCGTTCTGCTCTCACTTCCAAACAAAGCTCGATGGCCTCTCTGATATGGGTTATGGCTTCTTCTTTACTATTGCCTTGGCTAATACAGCCAGGAATGGATGGGCATTCCGTTATCCATACGCCATCCTCGTCTCTATCAATAGTTATCATGAATTTCATAGTGCTTCGCCCGAATTAATGTCATGTGGTCTGAAAAATTATGCCATCTCTTTGGCGAGTGCAAAAATAGTTTCAGCATCAAATACCTGCTTATTGTCTTCAAATAACTTGGCGATACAGGCGCGATGCACGGCTAATTTTAATGCGCCAAAACCCAACGCACCCCAAACGATTTTACCGTGGCGATCAACACCTTTGTCCATCATATCAACACCGCCAATACCCAATGGTGGTGTGGTATTGGCATCGGCGATTAATTCCAGTGTGCTGTTGTTTTGCCATTGCTCAGCACTCAGTAATTCTATGCCAGCGGCTCCCGTTGCCAAGACGATATGTGCGCCTTCAATGCTTTTGGCACGGGCGGCGTTATCCAGTGCTTCGATAGGTTCTAATGTCACGCCAAAACGCGCAGACATCGCGTTACAGGCTTGCTCGGCGCGTGCCATTGTTCGCGCTGTTATGGAAACCTGTGTGCCTTCTTTAGCCAGCATGACCGCAGCGCGTTGGCCTACCGGTCCCGTACCCGCCAAAACCACAGCTTTTTTACCAGATAATGATCCGCTAGTCGCCAGTTTAGCCACAGCCGCCGCCGCTGTAGTATTACAGCCATTGCTATCCAGCATGACAGATACCTGAAAACCGGAAAAAAACTGCTTCTGGATCGTTTTTAGCAATAATTGTCCGGCCACCATATCACTGCCACCGACAAAAATAGCGGTATTTTTTTTATCTTTGGGTGCGCGGGTAAAAATCGTGCCTTCTACTAACGAGGCAATATTATCAGGCGTTAAGCCACCGTAGCCAATAACATGATCTGCGCCGCCATCATAAGCAACTACAGCATCAAAAGAAGAAGGATGGTTATCGGTATCAAATTGGAAGAGCAGTTTTTTCATGTGTTGTCGGTGTGTATAATTCGTATGGAATATTTTATATCGCATTAATTATAACCGAGAAGCCGCAAATACTGCACAAGCTCAGATAGATTTGCGCGTAGCCGTGCGTTTTCGTTATGATTGAGTGACGATGACTTAAAAAAGCCTGAACCACATAGGGAGACGTAAGATTTTACGTCTCTACGTAGGTCGTTAAAAACAAAAATCATTCACAGAAGGCGAGCAGATGAAACAACCCGTTCATATAGCGGTTACCGGTGCGGCAGGACAAATCAGTTATTCCTTACTTTTTCGGTTAGCGGCAGGTGCTCTGCTCGGCCCTGAGCAACCGATAATTCTGCATTTGCTTGAAATTAAACCGGCAATGCCAGCCTTGCAAGGTGTGGTGATGGAATTGCAGGATTGCGCCAGTCCAGTGTTGCACGGTATCGAAATCACTGACGATCCCAAAGTGGCTTTTAAAGATGCCGACTATGCATTTTTGGTGGGTGCGCGGCCAAGAACTGCCGATATGGAACGCAAGGATTTGTTGCAAGTCAATGCCGCGATTTTCTCTGTGCAGGGCAAGGCGCTGAATGAAGTCGCCAGCCGCAATGTTAAAGTGCTGGTCATCGGCAATCCCGCCAATACCAATGCCTTGATTGCCCTGAGCAATGCCCCCGATTTAAAACCAGAAAACTTCAGTTGTATGACCCGACTGGATCACAATCGCGCTTTGAGCCAGGTGGCAGAAAAATGTGGCGTGTTAGTAACCGGTGTCAAAAACGTCATTATTTGGGGTAACCATTCGGGCACGCAATACCCTGATATTCATCATGCCAAGGTGAAAGATCAGGATGTCTTGGCGCTGGTCGGCCATGACTGGTTTGAAAATACCTTTATTCCTACCGTACAGCAACGCGGCGCAACTGTCATTAAAGCGCGTGGCCAATCCAGTGCGGCATCCGCTGCCAATGCTGCTGTAGATCAGATGAAAGCCTGGGCGCTGGGCACTGAGCAAGGTAAATGGGTCAGTATGGGGATTTATTCTGATGGCAGTTACGGTATTGAACCAGGGTTGATGTATTCTTATCCGGTTACGGTAACGGATGGCAAGATCAGTATTGTACAAGGACTGCATATTAATGACTTCAGTCATCAAAAAATGTTACTCACGGAAACTGAATTGAAAGAAGAGCGCGATGCGATTAGGGCTTTATTAGCTTGAAGCGACTTGACTTGATTTAGAATCCACAAAAGGAAATAAATATGTTTAAAAACATAGCAGCCGATGTATTTGGCTTGAGTGATATTGGAAAAATCATTGAGGCAAAGGATTTTGACAAGACTGATATTGATGAATATGTTTTTCAAGAAGACAACGAGAAAATCTTTGTTGTCATCAAATCCAAGTCTGATGAATACTGTTTTACTAACACTGCTTTTATCCATTTGGATGGCAATATAGCCGTCAGCAAGAAAAAGACCTTGAACCGGTATCTTTATAAGCATTATCCGATCAGTCATGTGCGACTTGAAACCGCTGGCACAGTCGATCTTGATGCTGAAATTAAGTTTAAATATGGGGAACAGGAAATCTCTGTCGATATTGATAAAAAGCAGATGGAACAGATTAGAGATCTCTACAAAGCCTTGTTTACGATCTCTGAAAAGTGCAAAGACATCCAGAAATATATGGCAACATTGCAACAGACTTATGATGCCGTCAATAAAATGTTTGTTCTCCGAGAACTGCCAGAACAAATAGTTTTGAACCTACCTGATATCATCTGCCAAACCGTGCAACAAGTTGAGAGCCATTACAATACGAGAAGACAAGAGATACAGCACTACGATTTTGGCACTATCTTTGAACGCTATATCAAGCAGTAAGACTAATCAATGCGGAAAAAATGATAAGCGTAACAACAATTAACCCTGGCAGGTTTTAAAAACCTGCCAGGACTACCCGCCTGAATTAATCTAACAAATCTGCTGGAATATTACCGCCGTTTTGAGCCAGTTTTTGCAAGACGGCTTTATGCAACCACATATTCATTTGCGCTGAATCGCCCATTGCTGAAGCGGGGCAACCCAATTCCGTAGCCAGTTCTTTACGCTCCGTTAAGCTGCTGTCAAGTCCTAACAACTTTAACAAATCAACAATCGACACTTTCCAATTCAGTTTTTCCGCGCTGGCGGCTGCGAGTCCGTCCAATTTGGAAACGACATCAATCTCGCTAATAGGTATCGCAGAAGAACCCACGACTGATGGGTCAATTGCACCAGGAGCCTCGGCAGCCTCAGCACTACCAATACCCAATTTTGAAAGAATGGAACTAAATATACTCATGGTTAATCCTTATGCGTGGTGTGTTAGTGCGGTTATTTCTACATGACTGAGCAGCAGCTTAACTCAAACAACGGGTTAAATATGCTTTAACCTCAGTGCGACATAAAAGCAGTTTTTTAACAAGCTGAAAGAATAGCATTATCAAGCACTTCAATTGCCACTAAAAAGCTGCCGAACTGATTTTACACCAACTCGTGTTAAATACTGATGATTTTTGGATAGGAATTAAAGGTACTTGCTTTTTAAAGACGAGCGGCGGTTTTGTAAAAGGTGATAATTAATCTGATTGTCTGTTTTACGAATACATTTCAACACAGCAACAGATAATCATGCCACAATGGAATCAGCCAGATAAAAGGCTACCCTGTCTGTTCAATCTGTATTTTTGGAGAAGCGTATGTTTATTCACCTAAGAGAAACAACCATGAAAATCCTTAGTCCATTGTTATTAGTCATTTTTGCTATTGCCACCTTAACAGCGTGTGATGGAGGCCAAGGTCCCAAAAAACCGACAAATTCCACTTCAACCCGGATATTTCAGCTATAAATATCAGAGTGCAGGCATTCAACTCCCCCTTTTTTAAAGAGGGGAATTAAATGTGAATTAAGAGCTAAAAATCAATAATGGCGAATGAAGCCCTCTCCAAAGTACCCAAAGGAGAGGGTTGGGTGAGGGGAAATACTCAATACTATAAAGATAATACATTGATTTTATAGTATGAAATTTAGCTGTTAATGCGTATTTGAATGATTACTGACATAAAAATTTGAAAGATATGAATCCGCGTTAATCTGGCATGTTCATTTTGTTAATATCACAGCCTTTATGATAAAAAGTGAAAGATGCCGGAAATGCGACAACATCAATGGTTAACGTGGTTTCTTGTTGAAATTTCTCGATATTATCTGCAACTTCGGTCTTGAAATTATCAGCCACCTGTTTTGCCAGTTTTTGATTGGCTTCGTAATCACCTAACGCGAATGGATCTTCGGTAAGCGTGGTTGCATTAATTACCTTTTCAAAAATATTGGCGGAAAATGTTTCGATTTTTTGTTCGAAACTGCTAAATACCTTTTCGCCCTTGTCTTTTTTAATACGATCGATATCTGCCGGATCGGCATACAGCAAAAATTCACCCTCAGCGCCTTGCTGATCGTTTTTACAGACCGCACCATCCATAATTCTGACCAAATTTAAAGGATGATCGCCCTTACGAATAACCATAGGTGGCTCCTGTTTGGACATGTCCAAAGCAGTTTTGTCTTCAGATGCCGGTTCTGCGACATCAGGTTTGACTTCCTGGGTTGAACAGCCTTGTGCCGTCAATATAATAACAGCAATACTGGCTAAAATTTTTCCACTTGGTTTCATACGTATTCCTTTTCCCACTGTTAAGGTATTTGTGTGTATTATTTTTATGTGATGCTGCTTTAGTGTCCACGGAAAACAAAAAAGGGACGAAAAAAATCTTATATCGCAGTCTGTTTGACTGTTGCTTTGGAGTGCTAGCTAATCTATTTGTAAGCACTCATCAGTGCTTTTGTGAAAAACAGTAAATTTGAACGATTACATCTATGTTTTTCGTGGATTGTTCCTTTCGATTAAGACATGCGTAACATCGGTTTACATTTAAGAATATATGGCAGTTACCCGATAAATCAAATTATTTTTAGTGCCATTTAAAATGTTTGGTACTTGTTCAGTCCCCCCTCTTTGAAAAAGAGGGGTTAGGGGAGATTTATTAGAAAAATCCCCCTCAATCCCCCTTTTTCAAAGGGGGAAGTGAATACTTACAATGTTTGAATCGGTTTGATTTTATTTGCCATATCGTCCGCACAGACTCAAAACAACTTCTTGTAATCTAAAAATCACACCTACGCTATAATGCCCGACCAAACAGGTAGTCTTACAGGCTAATCCTCATCTTTTTACAACATTAACCCATTTAATTCAAAGGAAGACTATGCTGAAAGCGAGTGATTTAAAAAAAGGACTGGTCGTTGAAGTCAACGGTATGGCACACAGCGTCAAACAAATTGAAGTGCGTAACCCTACGTCTCGTGGCGCGTCAACACTGTACAAGGTTCGCTTAAACAATCTCAAAACAGGCCAAAAGCTGGACGAAACTTTCAAAGGCGACGAGATGCTTAAAGAGGCTGATTGCGTGCGTGCCAAAGTACAGTATTCTTATGTCGACGGCAATAATTACATTTTTATGAATCAGGACGATTATAGCCAGTACACCTTAAGCGCTGAAGACCTGGAAGGTAAAATCGAATACCTAACCGAAGGCCTTGAAGGCATCGTTGCCCTGTTAATAGACGATATGCCACTTGCCATTGAATTACCCAGCTCGGTCATATTGGAAATTGTCGAAACACCACCTGGCATCAAAGGCGCAACAGCCTCTGGACGCACCAAAACCGCTCGCTTGCCGACAGGTCTTGAAGTACAAGTGCCTGAATATTTAGAAACCGGTGAACTCATCAAAATTAATACCGAAACCGGCAAATTTATGTCGCGTGCTTAAATTCATTTACTCTCAATAGCTTGCCAGTATTTCAGGCAAAAAAAATCCTGGTTTGAAAAACCAGGATAGAGAGGTCAAACAAGACTAATGAGGAGTCAATGTTTGTGGTATATACCAGGAGGAGGTAAATATTACGTGCCTTAATGCATGGGTGTACTATATGACATTCCCTCTATGTTTACAATATGGTCTATTGTAGATTAATAGTTTCATATTAAGAAACAATCCCATATAAGGGTCAGTGTAAAAATTTCCCATAGCGCAATAATATACTAGGCAATAGCAACAAATTTAATACAGTTGAAGACGTTAAGCCGCCTACAATAATAGCTGCCATCGGCCCCATAATTTCCAAACCTGGATTATCGCTATTAAAAGCCACCGGTAACATCGCCAAGGCGGTCACTAAAGCCGTCATCAATACCGACGGGAAACGCTGTTGAGCACCCAGGATAGCCGTTTCCTTATTCCAGATTTTACCTTCAGTTTCAACCAAATGATGGTAGTGTGATAGCAGCATAATGCTATTACGCACGGTAATGCCAAATAAAGTCACAAAGCCAACCACAGAACCCACCGATACGGTTGCACCGGTCAATAACACGGCAATCACACCGCCAATTAAGGCAAATGGCACATTAAGCAAAGTCAGACATACATGGCGCAGACTGCCAATGGCAATATAAATAAAAATCAGTACACCAACGCTCGCCAGCAAAGCATGTAAAATCAAATCGTGCCGCGCCCTCGCCTGCTCGATGGCAGCACCGGTAAACTCAGGATAGCTCAAGCCCCAGTTCGACTGTACAGTTGGATTCGATGACTGACTTCCGGTTGTTTTAGTACCTGGCAGCCAGACAATATCCTTTAATACACGCGTTCTAAGTTCGTCCATAAACGCAGTCAAATCCCGATTTATGACATTGCTGGTGATGGTCTGCCGCCGCTGCGCCCCTTGATGTAACACATTGTAACGCCCCACAGCATGGCGAATATCTGCCAGCTGTTCTAAAGCCACCAAAGCTCCTTCTTGCGATCTAACCGCCAATTTGGCTATTGATTCCGTTTGCCCTCTCAATTCTGGCACTAAGGTAACGGCAATATCATAAATTTTGTTACCCTGGGTATTTTTGCCAACGCTACGGGTTTCGTAAGCGGTTTGCAACACTGCCATTACCTGTGCTGGTAATACGCCCCAAAAACCCAGCTGATCGAGAGCCATATTAACCTGCAACATCGGCGTACCCAAAGGAGATCGCACCTGCACATCGGCAGCGCCAGGGATTTGTCGCATAATGGCTGCAACTGCCTGCGCCTTGGCATCCAGCTCGTTTAAATCATTACCATAAATATTCACCACTACCGGCGAGGTGTAACCGGAAATGGTTTCATCAACGCGTTCGGTTAAAAATGTATTGACCTCAAATAAAATACCGGGGAAATCGGCCAAAATAGCCCGTAATTTGTCTTTTATGTGTTGCTGTTGTTTACCAGACAACGGATCAAGCCTAACTTCGTACTCACTGTAATGACTGCCATAGGTATCAGCGCCCCGCTCCGCACGCCCAGCCCATTGCGAAACTGATTGTACGCCTGAAATCTTGGTAAACTGCTCAGTCAATTTAGTGCCAATTCGCAATGACTCTTGCAATGACGTGCCAGGCAGACTGGTGGTATGGACAATATAATGGCCTTCGCGCAATTCCGGCAAAAATTTATTATCAACTTTAAACAGCGCACTCAAGCCCAGCAAACAGACGGCCAGGCAACAGACGGCAACCACTTTAAAATGTTTGAAAACAACGTTTAAGACTTTACCGTAAAGCGGCTTAAGCCAATGAATCAATGGTGGCTCAACTACCTTATCCATCCGATGGTGCAATAAGGCATAACACAAGGCCGGCACTAAAGTGAGCGCCACCAATAACGACACCAATATGGCCAGAATATAGGAATATCCCAAAGGCGCGAACAAGCGTCCGGTAATGCCCTCTAGTGTCAGTAACGGTACAAACACCAAGGCAACAATAAAACTGGCATACACCACTGAACTGCGCACCTCCAGCGAGGCGGCATGAATCACCTGCGCTACCGCTAAGGGCTGCGATAGATTTTGATTTTCACGCAACCGTCTAAAAATGTTTTCAACATCAATGATGGCATCATCCACTACCTCGCCCAGCGCAATGGCAAGACCGCCCAACACCATAATATTGAGATTAACACCGGCTTCCAGCAACACGATGATAGCACCAGTCAAAGATACTGGAATCGCCAGCATGGAAATCAATGCCACCCGCACATTAAACAAAAACAGATACAGGACAATCAGGACGAATAAAGCACCGATGACTAAATGCTCAGACAAATTAGCTAAAGACCGCTCGATATAATCGGCAGGTCGGAATAAATGTGAGTAAAAATGTATTGCCTGCTTGCTGAAGATAGGCTCAAATTCTTTCAGTGCCTGTTCAACCTGCCGCGACACCGATAAAGTATTGGCATTGTATTGGCCTATCACCATCATGACGATGGCGGGTTTGCCCATGATCTGCGCTGCGCCTATGGCAGGTTCCGGTGCATAAGTAATATGGCTGACTTCACCTAAAGTGACATTACGTCCCTGTTCGCGTTTAACAATGATTTTGGCAAATTGCTCAGGCGTTACCGGCTGTCCGGTTATTTGCAAGGTAAAGCGTTGATTGGCATTTTCAATAAAACCGCTGCCTTGAATCGCCCCCGCTTGCGATGCAGCTTGCACAATGTCATCCAGCGCCAAATTGAAACGCTTTAAGGTGTCTGGATCGACCTGAATTTGTAATTGTTGGATGTCACCGCCAAACACATTGACATCAGCTACACCAGGAACTGCCAACAGCCTTGGCACGATTGTCCAGTCGACCAGACTACGCAAGGGCATTAAGTTGTTGTTATCCCAACTCAAGCCTATGGTTAAAACAGTCGCCGACGATGAGGACAACGGCACTAACATCGGGGTAATACCAACGGGTAGTTTTGCCGATAACGCTGACAATCGCTCACTCACTAATTGCCTATTACGATAAACATCAGTGTTTTCTGCGAAAATAACGGTAACCACCGATAAACCCTGTATCGATTCCGAATGCACTGATTTCATATCTATCAAACCACTGACTGCGGTTTCGATAGTTTGGGTGACCAGTACTTCTACCTGTTCTGCGGCTAATCCGGGTGATTCGGTTTGAATAATGACCTGTTTGGGCGATAACTCCGGAAAAATATCCAGCCCTGCCGTGGTAAAACGGTAAGCGCCATACAGTAAAATCAATACTGCCAAGGCAATAACCACGCCGTAATAGCGTATGGAAAATCGAACGAGAGCGGCCAGCATTAGTAAACGGAGGGATAATAGGCAGCCAAACTATGCACAGAAGTCAAGCTAACAGCGAACAAAACTAGTTGCAAAGATCAAGGAATTGACTGTGCTAAACCATTTAACTCGATACGCAATGATTCTTCCAGATGTTTAATAGATTTGTAAACAATGTGACGTTGTCCCCTCACATTAAATTTCAAGTCATTAGTTTCTTTAATCAATAAAACTGTCGGAACTCTGCATCCCCAAGCGTATCCAACTTCGAGATAGACGTTTGGGTTAGCCGATGTAAGATCTGCTATTACTAATTTAGCTGATGATATTCGTAACTTTACCCATTCCATTACATCACCAGTGAAGGTTGAAAGATCAGCGCGTTCACAAAGTAGTCCAGCCGCATTTGCGGCACCTTGAATTCCATAGTGATATGTGTCATCCATTTCCGTGGCGAAAGGCATCGCAACAAATACATGCGGTTTTCCTGCTGATGAGTATCCTACTGTTCGAAGAGTATTTTGTGATTCAGTAGATAACGTTAAAATTGAATCGTAGCCATCGATAGGTAAATTGCCTGTCGGAAGTAGTTTGTTAAGAACTTTAGAAAGTCTGTTAGCACGTCTTATATCAGATTCAATAAACGTTATGGATTCGAGATATTTTGGGTAAGCACTACTAGTTACAGCTTCTACGATCCCAGCAACCTCGGATTCAAATGCTTCTGTTTCGTCAAGACCATAACCTGGCCCGTGTATTGTAAAAACAATGTGATGTACATTCGGTTTTTTGCTAGCAATTGAAACGAGTGCCCTCCGCGCAAAATCACGAATTTCCGAATAGTTGAATTGTCTCAACGGGTTAACTCCGACAAATGTAACAACTCATTACCCACAGGTAACCGTCGCCCGAATCAAATCAGGTAACGGGGGAAT